>JBILPJ010000066.1:0-11084 GCA_044373975.1 Flavobacterium sp.
ATTCTTGCGAAATACTTTTTACAATGGTTGGAATTCTTTTTTACCCTGGTTTTCTTTTTTTGCTTTAGGAATGTGGCTCGGAAAATTAAATTGGAATTCGACTATAGTTCGAAAAAAAGTGTTTTTCTTAGGCTTTTTACTTTTTACAATTGTTCAACTGATTCGTTTTTGGGCAAAAAATCCTTTTATTGATGATTTTACACATCGGTATATTTTAAGCGAATATTTTCCTCCTTATTTTCCTTTTTTAGCTGTAACCGCTGGATTTGCATTGATGGTAATTCCTATTTGTATGCATGTTGGTGAACGATTTTCACAAAACAAAATAATCCAACTATTAGCACAAACCGGAAAAATGACTTTGTCGTTTTATGTTATTCATATTACCCTTGGGATGTTGCTTTTAGAACAAATAACCCATAAAAAATACACTGGCTTTTTAGAAGATGAAACGCCAACTTTACCTATTTATATCTTGCTTTTTGCCATTTTCTTTTTTATTATGTGTGTGTGTTTTAGTTGGTTTTGGAGTAAAAAATTTAAAAATGGTCCTCTAGAAACCCTCATGAGAAAAATTTCAAATCAAAACAATTTATAAATCAATCATAAAAATAGAAAGAAAAAAAGAAGTTTAATTACTTTTATAACATAATAAATAAATAAAATGAAAGGTGTATTATTAGTCAATTTAGGTTCTCCAGAAAGTCCAACTGCAAAAGATGTTAAGCCGTATTTAGACGAGTTTTTAATGGATAAATATGTAATTGACGTTCCATTTTTATTGCGAGCTTTATTGGTTCGTGGAATTATTTTACAAACAAGGCCAAAAAAATCAGCTGCTGCTTACGCAAAAATTTGGTGGGAAGAAGGTTCGCCATTAGTAGTGATTTCGCAAAGAATGCAGAAGAAAGTTCAGGCACAAACTTCAACTCCTGTTGCATTGGCGATGCGTTACGGGAAAATGTCAATCCTAAAAGGATTGCAAGAATTAAAAGACAAAGGCGTAGATGAAGTTTTGTTGTTTCCTTTGTATCCGCAACACGCGATGGCTTCGACAACTACCATTTTAGAATTGGCAGAAGAGCACAGAAAAAAATATTTTCCTGAGATGAAATTCACAATTGTTCCTGCGTTTTATAACAAACCAGATTACATTTCGAGCTTGGGAAATTCTATAAAAAAACATTTGGAAGGTTATGATTATGATCATTTATTGTTCTCGTATCACGGGATTCCAGAGCGTCATATTCGCAAAACCGACATTACAAAATCACATTGCAATCCCGACTCTTCGGGAGAAGGTTCTTGTTGCAACACGCCTTCGCCGGCTCACGAATTTTGTTACCGTCACCAATGCTATGAAACTACAAAACAGGTTGTAAAATATTTAGGCATTCCAGAAGGAAAATACAGTCAAACGTTTCAATCAAGATTAGCGGGTGACAAATGGTTAACGCCATACACCGATGTGGAAGTGAACAAAATGCCCGAAAAAGGAATTAAGAATTTAGCGGTTGTAACACCTGCATTCGTGTCGGATTGCTTGGAAACATTGGAAGAAATTGCAATGGAAGCCAAACACGAATTTATAGAACACGGTGGGGAAAGTTTTATGGCAATTCCGTGTATGAACGATGGTGATGAATGGTGTGGCGTGGTTGGAAATTGGATAAATGATTGGGCAAAGTAAAAACTTGTTGCCACGAATTCACGAATTATTTAATTTGAATTCGTGAATTCGTGGCTAATTTATAAAAAATATGGATTACTACAACTACCTAAAATCGCTTCATCTTATTTTTGTAATCACTTGGTTTGCAGGACTTTTTTATATTGTTCGCCTTTTTGTTTATCAAATTGAAGCCAACGACAAACCATCACCTGAAAAGGAAATATTGCAAAATCAATATAAGATAATGACGTATCGATTGTGGTACATTATCACGTGGCCAAGTGCTATTTTAGCAAGTGTTTTTGCTTTTTGGATGCTGTTTTTTACAGATATTGGAAAGGCGTGGTTGCTAATGCCTTGGATGCACGTGAAATTAGGATTTGTATTTTTATTGTATTTATACCATATTAAGTGCCATCAAATGTATTTGCAATTACAAAAAGGGGAAGTAAAATACAGTTCCAATTTTATGCGCTTGTGGAATGAGGGCGCAACCATAATTTTGTTTGCCGTCGTGTTTTTGGTGATTCTTAAAAATGCAGTTAATTGGATTTATGGCGTACTCGGGATTTTTATTTTTTCAATTACAATTATGTTAGGATTCAAAATGTACAAACGAATTCGAGAAAAAAATAGTGATCAGTAAACAGTTTTCAGAGTTCAGTTATTAACCTGAATGAAATACTGAAACTGCCACTGAACACGGATTACTAATTACTGAACACTTTCTATATGAGCTTTAAAATGTCAATGCTTTCACTTCGAACAAGGATTTTCCTGTCGATGATTGTATTGGTTTTGATAGCTTCTATTTTAATGGCTTCTATTTCAATAATTCAGTTCAAGAACGAATCAAAAGAATACCATCAGGAACGATTAGAGCGTAAAGAAATTGCTATTAATGAACACATTAATTACGTTCTTACTAACACAACATATCCACTTTCAACCAATAATTTAGACTTAATTTTTAAAGATAAAATCCACGAATTATCTCAAATTCACGGATTAGAAATCAATATTTTTGGTTTGGATGGGAAGTTATTAAAATCATCAAAAGCCTCTTTTTCTGTTGACACCATTGCACCCCCAATTCCAAAATACATATTAAAATTGGTGCAATCTTCTATCGAAAAAAGATATGTTGACATCAAAAATATTGACGGCGTAAAAAACCGTTCTTCTTATAGTATTATTAAAGACGAAAAATTCAAACCGCTTGGAATTTTGAATATTCCGTATGTTGAAGATGATAGTTTTTATGAAACCGAACTTCAAAATTTCTTAATTCGATTAGGGCAAGTTTATGCATTTATGCTGTTGATTGCGTTTGGATTGGCTTATTTTCTTTCCACTTATATTACAAAATCATTAAAGACAATTTCCGATAAATTGAGAGATACGAGTTTAGATCAAAAAAACGAAAAAATTGTTTTGGAAGCCAATAGCAAGGAAATAAATTTATTGATAAAAGCCTATAACGGAATGGTCGATGAACTTGAAGAAAGTGCCATAAAATTAGCCCAAAGTGAGCGAGAAGAAGCTTGGCGCGAAATGGCGAAACAGGTTGCTCACGAAATTAAAAATCCGCTTACGCCAATGCGATTAACGGTGCAAAGTTTCCAACGAAAATTTGATGCAAATGACCCTGATTTAAAACAAAAACTGAACGATTATTCTAAAACTTTAATTCAGCAAATTGACACGATGAGTTCGGTAGCATCGGCATTTTCAAATTTTGCATCGATGCCAGCGCAACAAAACGAAACGCTAAATGTGGTTAATATTGTCGAGTTGACGCTTGATATTTTCAACGAAGAATATATTGTTTTTGAAAGCGACGAAAAAGTCATAATTTCAAAAATGGATCGCGCACAATTGATACGTGTGATAACCAATTTAGTGAAAAATGCCATTCAATCCATTCCTGAAAATCAAGTTGAAAAATCAATATTGGTTTCGGTTAGAAAAGAACAAAACAATGTTTTAATACTCGTAAAAGACAACGGAATTGGTATTGAACCTGAAAATATTGATCGCATATTTGAACCTAAATTCACCACAAAAAATAGCGGAATGGGATTAGGATTAGGAATTATTAAAAACATAATTGAAAATTATAAAGGAACAATTACCTTTGAAACAGAATTTGGAAAAGGTGCAACATTTACGGTTTCGCTTCCAATAATTAACTCATAAAATCACAAAAATGAACTACGAAAATATTTTAGTTACAACAGAAATAAACAGCGCAACGGTTACCATTAATCGACCAACAAAATTGAATGCGTTGAATAAAGCAACCATTTTAGAATTGCACGAAGCTTTTAAAACATTAGAAAACAATAAAGAAATTCGAGTAATAATTCTAACTGGAAGTGGCGATAAAGCGTTTGTTGCGGGTGCAGATATTTCTGAATTTGCTAATTTTTCCGTGATTGAAGGTGCTGAATTAGCAGAGCAAGGACAATCGGTTTTATTTGATTTTATCGAAAATTTAGAAACGCCAGTAATTGCCGCAATCAATGGATTTGCACTTGGCGGAGGATTAGAATTGGCAATGTCTTGTCATTTTAGAGTTGCTTCTGAAAATGCGAAAATGGGATTACCAGAAGTTTCTCTTGGTGTAATTCCAGGTTACGGAGGAACTCAAAGATTGCCACAATTAGTTGGAAAAGGAAAGGCAATGGAAATGATTATGTCTGCAGGAATGTTAACTGCGGATGAAGCAAAAGCCTACGGTTTAGTGAATTATGTTGTGCCACAAGCAGAACTTTTAGAATTTTGTGGTAACATTGGGCAAAAAATCGCAAGAAATTCACCCGTAGCAATCAGCCAAGCGATAAAAGCAATTAACGCCAATTTTAAAGATGGCATAAATGGGTATAAAACAGAAATTGAAGCGTTTGGAAAGTGCTTTGGAACTGCAGATTTCAAGGAAGGAACAACCGCTTTTTTAGAAAAAAGAAAGCCTGATTTCAAAGGGTTATAAAGAGAAAATCAAAATTCTTCTGCTCTTTCATCTAAAATATAGGAAAAAAAATTGAGTTACAATTTAAGGTTTTGTAGTTTAATATTCGATTTGTTCAAAATTGACACTCGATTTATGAGAATCTATTTAGAATTTTCGTAATTTCGTTAGAACATTTTACAAACCAATTATTATGAAACATTTAAAGAAAGCAATTTTTATCCTCGCCTTATTTCTAATTTCATTGACCGTTTTAGCCTACGCTTTTAACGTTGATTATTTGATAAAAGCGATTCGAACAATTTACGTCAAAGGGCATCAAACGGCTTTTTTAGAAGACTACAAAGAATTTGATAATGGTACAATTGCCAAAAGTGATGTCGCTCAACCTTGGGCAATTCACAAAAACTACAACAAAATTAAGGCAGCGCCAGCTTTAGAAGAAATCCATAAAAAATTAGGAACGGTTGCCTTTTTAATAATAAAAAACGATAGCATTTGGCACGAAAGTTATTACGATGGTTTTGATAAAAATTCAAAAACGAATTCCTTTTCAATGGCAAAAAGTATTGTTTCTGCTTCTCTTGGAAAAGCAATAATGGAAGGGAAAATCAAAGGTTTAGATCAATTAGTTTCCGATTTCTATCCGCAATTTAAAGAAGGTAAATCGGCGAAAATGACTGTTGGTGATTTGTCTTCAATGTCCTCTGGTTTAAATTGGGACGAAGCCTATTATAGTCCGTTTTCTATAACAACTCGCGCCTATTTTACTGACGATTTGATCGGAGTAATTTTAGGATTAAAAGGCATTGATGCGCCTGGAGAAAAATACAAATACTTGAGTGGTAATACCCAATTATTAGCGATGATAATTGAAAAAGCAACAGGCGAACACATCCAAAATTATGTATCAAAGAATTTTTGGAAACCAATGGGAGCCGAAAATGATGCACTTTGGCAAACCGATAAAAAAGACGGAATAGTGAAAGCTTTTTGTTGTATTGCAAGTGATGCCAGAGATTTTGCACGTTTCGGAAAACTATACAAACAATATGGAAAATGGAATGGCAAACAACTTTTAGACAGTACATTTGTTGCAAAATCTATTACGCCAAGATTTAAAGAATCGCCTGAATACGGCTACGGTTGGTGGTTGAGCGATTACAAAGGCAAAAGAATTTTTTATATGCGCGGTCATTTAGGGCAATATGTTATCGTGATTCCAGAAGACGAATTAATTATTGTTCGTTTAGGAAATGAAAAAGGGTTGCAAACCGACAAATCCCCTCATAGCGATGACTTTTTCGTTTACATTGACGAAACCTACAAAATGTTAGCGAAATGATAGATAAACTCAACTTAGAAAACATCCTGTTTTTAGACATTGAAACGGTTCCTGAAGCTGCTGATTTTAATGATTTAGATGCTGAAATGAAAGACCTTTGGGGACATAAAACACAGTACCAAAGAAAAGACGAATTCAATCCCGAAGAGTTTTATGATCGAGCGGGAATTTGGGCTGAATTTGGAAAAATCGTCTGCATTTCTGTTGGATATTTTATCATAAAAGGAGACATTCGCAACTTTCGCGTAACTTCATTTTTTGGTGATGAAAAGAAAATCCTACTCGATTTCAATAATTTATTAAACAACCATTTCAACAAACCGCAACACGTTTTGTGCGGTCATAACGCCAAGGAATTCGATATTCCATTCATCGCAAGAAGGATGATAATTAATCAGATTTCTATTCCAAACAAACTGAATTTATTTGGAAAAAAACCTTGGGAAATTCCACATTTGGATACACTAGAATTATGGAAATTTGGCGATTACAAACACTTCACTTCTTTAAAATTACTGACCAAAATTTTAGGAATTCCTTCACCAAAAGGCGACATCGACGGTAGCCAAGTGGGACACGTTTTTTATGTAGAAAAAGACATCGACAGAATTGTAACGTACTGCGAAAAAGACACTATTGCGGTAGCTCAAATTTTCCTGCGATTGCGACGGGAAGAGTTGCTAATTGACGACGAAATATTGCACGTTTAAAAAAGCATACTAAAAAATCGTTCCCAAAAATGATTGAAATCTTTATGAAATCAAACTTCTTTAAAAAAAGATAATCTCTTATCTTTGTAAAAAATGAAAAATGAAATTCAATACTAAAACAATACACGGTGGACAACACCACGATCCTGCAACTGGAGCCGTAATGCCCCCTGTTTATCAAACCTCAACATTTGTACAAACAAGTCCTGGGCAGCCTTTGAACCCCGATTATGAGTACAGTCGCGCTGCAAATCCCACGCGTTCTGCTTTGGAAAACGCCTTGGCGAGCATTGAAAATGGAACTCGCGGATTGGCATTTTCATCAGGATTGGCAGCAACAGATTGCCTTTTGCGTTCCTTTAAATCTGGCGATGAAATCATTGCAATGGACGATTTATATGGCGGAACCTACAGAATGTTTACTCGGATTTATAAAGATTCAGGAATAAAATTTCATTTTGTAGATATGAACGATATTGAGAAATTCAAATCGTTAATCAATGAAAACACCAAATTAGTTTGGGTTGAAACACCAACAAATCCTTTGATGAAATTGGCAGATATTCAAGAAATTTCTAAAATCACCAAAGAAAAAAAGATACTTTTTGCCGTTGACAATACTTTTGCAACACCCTATTTGCAAAAACCATTAGATTTAGGCGCTGACGTCGTAATGCATTCAGCCACAAAATACCTTGGCGGACATTCCGATGTAATTGCGGGCGCACTAATTGTGAAAGACGAAGAATTGGGAAATCAATTGCATTTTCAGCAATTTGCAACGGGCGCAACATTAGGACCAATGGACAGTTTTTTGGTTTTACGAGGCATAAAAACACTGCATCTTAGAGTGCAAAGACACTGCGAAAATGGCGGAAAAGTTGCTGAATTTTTAAACAATCACCCAAAAATAAAAACCGTTTATTATCCAGGATTGCCAAGCCACCCGTATCACGAAATTGCCAAAAAACAAATGAGCGGTTTTGGCGGCATGGTTTCCTTCACATTCACATCGGGAAAAAAGGAAGATTCCATTCATTTTCTTGAAAAACTCACCGTTTTCACCTTGGCAGAATCCCTTGGTGGCGTGGAATCATTGGCAAATCATCCCGCTTTAATGACCCACGCATCTATTCCTGAAGACAAACGAAAAGAAATTGGAATCACCGACGACTTAGTGCGTTTGAGCGTTGGAATTGAAGATATTGACGATTTAATCGATGATTTAAAACAAGCATTATCCTAAATAATTCATTAGAATCACAACAAAAAAAAGTCCTGAACACAATAGTTTAGGACTTTTTTTTTGGGCGTGCCCTCGTTTGCAACGTTTTTAGGTAAGAGGAAATTTATACTAAACTCGGTCGGGTGTTCCGTTGCAAGTCCTCGCCAAGTTCCGCTTTCGCTACACTTGTCTGTGGGCTTTTCTCTTCACCCCCTCACGCAAAAGAGACAACTTAGAATATTAGATTTTTAGATTTCTAAAAATAGCGAATTACGGATTAAACGATTAAAAATCTCATTGCAAGGAATGCGGTTATCTGAACATAATTATTTTCTTGTCTTTGTGGGGATTTATTCGAGGGTTCAGGGCTAAAGCACATTAGTACTATATGTCCCATCCCTATGGGATTCGCACGTGTTAGCATCAGACGCTTATCTCTTCCAATGGGCTAAAACCCATTGTTACCAAATATGCCATCCCTACGGGACTCTCTCACTCCACATAAAAGAGCCAGCGGCTCGGTACATATAGTAACACAATGCTTTAGCTTTGTGAATGCCCTACTGATACCATCACAACATGTGCAAGAACCAGCGGTTCGACCCATATAGTACCCCAATGCTTTAGCTTTGGCATAACACATCCCTACCATCAATAGATTGATACGCTCCGTTGCTCTTCTGTCATTGCGAGGCACGTGGCAATCGCAATGACAGCACTTCGCACAGCAATCCCGACTTTTATGAATGATTAATTTTTAATGAATACTTCGGATGTTAATCAAAGTCAGACAAATAACCCTCGTCACAATCTTCTGAATAATCAATATCTTTAAAGACATCATCGTCATCATTATTTTTATCACTTTCTTCTGGTTTTCCGCCTAAGCCTCTATCTTTGTAAAAGGTGTCATTGTTAGGGTTTTTCTGGTCAGCGCGATTGTCCCTCTCGCTTTTACTAGGATCTGTATTCATTTTTTTATTTTTTTATTAAACAATTTTTTTAAATTTTATTGTGGGTACGAGCGTGACGCTCGCACTAGCGGGGGAGATGGTTGGCTTATATTTCCTTATTTTTTTTAAAAGCTAAATAACATAGAGTAACTCCAATACTAATTGCTAATGCAGTTTTAATTTGTTTACTTTCTACAATATTGGTCAATACATCATTTACGAAATGTTCACAGTTATAATTTAAAAGTGAATATTGCATGCCAATTTTATCATTTATTCTGTTAATAATTTCGGCCTGTGAATTTTCATCATAATTGTAATATTCTATTTTTTCTATAGTTCCCTCTCCAACGAATTGTTCTAATGTTATATATCTAACGCCAAAACCTAATTGATTTTCTGCTATTAAATGTCCTCCATTCCAAAAACCAGCATAAATAACATGATGCTTTGAAAAAATCCCTCCTTTTGTTCTAATTATTCTGTCACCTATTTTAAGTTCTTTAAAATCTATATTCATTTTTTTATTTATTTATTAAACTATTTTTTTAAATTTCATTGTGGGCACGAGCGAGACGCTCGCACTAGCGGGGAGTTTAATTATTAATTTATATTAAGTGGAAATAGTTTTATCTCTTCTTCATAAATGAAAATTTGAAGATTACTTTCTTTATAAAGTGGCTTAATAGTATTTCTCAATTTTATTTTTGAAATACTCTTTATGCTATCCATATTATTACCAGATACTTCAGAATAATACATAAATCTGCGCTCCTTTAAATCACCTTTTCCTGCATTTCTTTGTAAAGATTCATCTGAATATGGGATGATTATTGCATATTTTGGTTTGTTGTTTACTTCGGTTTTTTTAATTTCTTCTGCTGTATTTGGTATTATCTCTTTATAGGTAATTACTGAAAATGATATAATACAAATAACCAAGATTCCATGAATGAAGTTAATAGTTTCGGGTTTAAAATCATCAACATTAACCATTTCTAATAGCGAAGACGTTATTACAAGAATTATGTAAAATGTAATAACGAATGGTATCCATTTTTGGTCAATATTTAACAATAATGCTATAACAATTCCAGAAGCTGTATAAATTAATTCTAAACTTACATGAAGAAGGTTCCAATAATCTTTATAAAGAACTAATTTTTTTTCTTTTTTTAATTTAAAATATCTAATAATGAAAACCAATAAAAACAATGCGAGGTAATAAGATATATTTTCCATTTTTTTAATTTATTTTTTCACCTACTCTTTCAGTTTTCGGCTTCCCTGTTTAATTCTATTTCTTCAAATAACCCCATAAACCACGTTCCAAACCCCATTTACCACGTTCGGAACCCCGTTTACCACGTTCAGAACCCCGTTTACCACGTTCAGAACCCCGTTTACCACGTTCAGAACCCCGTTTACCCCGTTATACAACCCCAATTATGGGGTTTAGAACCCCGTTTACTACGTTGTATAACCCCATTAATGGGGTTCAGAACCCCGTTTACCACGTTGTATAACCCCAATTATGGGGTTCAGAACCCCGTCTATGGGGTTCGAGACCCCGTTAATGCACTTATACAACCCCGTCTGACCACTTCCAGACCCCGTTAATGGAGTTCGAGACCCCATTAACGGACTTCCTGACGTGGTAAACGCACTTATTAGGGTGTTGGAGCATCTGGACTAGCTGGTCGAGGTCCACTATTGAAAAACTGTGCTATCTCGGCAACCTTAGTTTGGAATCCTGCCGCACTTGTCGAGGCTTTGTATTTCGCAAAGTCATAATCGGTTAGTGAAGCTTGGTAGTTGTCGTAATCGTGCAAAATCTTCGCATTTCCTAAACCGTCTATCAAACTTTGCAAACGCAGTATTGCAGTTTGCAGGAATTCGCGGGTGTCGAAATCGTCATTGAATTCTGCCCAATCTACATCGGGACTGCTCAAAACAGGTTGGGTGTCATTAAAACTCTTTACCTTATTGATGATGAGTTTGTTTTGCTCATTGACACTTCCATACTGTTGCCGCTCAGTGGCGGAAAGGTTGGCTACTTTTTCTGAAAAGGCAAGTTCTAAACTCGCAAGGGCAGTGTTTACTGCTAATTTTTCTGTGTCGTCAAAATGACGATTGTCGAAGTTGGTAAAAGACATAGGCTATTTTAAATTATGAATTATAAATTATAAATTATTAATGGTTGAAACA
>JBILPJ010000067.1:0-11072 GCA_044373975.1 Flavobacterium sp.
TTGATATGGGACCAAGTTGGTATTGGATGCCCGATGTCTTTGAACGTTTTTTTGGTGATTTTAATAAAAAACCTTCCGATTATTACGAATTAATAAAACTTTCTCCAGCCTACAGAGTTTATTATGGAATAGAGGATTTCATTGCAATTGCTGACAATTTAGATGAAATTATTAAAACTTTTGAATCTATTGAAAAAGGAAGTGGAAGTATTCTCGCAAAATTTATGGCGGAAGCCAAAAGCAATTATGATATTGCCATAAAAGATTTAGTTTACCGTCCAGGTGTTTCTGCACTAGAATTAATTACCAAAGAAACTGCATTGAAAGTCGGACAATTCTTCAGCAATATTAGCAAAGATGTGCGTAAGAAATTTAAAAACATACGCTTAATTCAAATATTAGAATTTCCAGTTTTATTTCTTGGTGCAAAACCTTCCGACACGCCTTCATTCTACAGTTTTATGAATTATGCAGATTTCGGAATGGGAACTTGGCACCCAAAAACAGGAATGTACGACGTAATCCGTGGTATGGAAAGTTTGGCTTTAGAACTTGGCGTAACATTTAAAACGAATTCAAATATTGAAAAAATAATCGTCGAAAATAAAAAAGCGGTTGCATTACAAATTAACGGTGAACGAATAAATGCAGACATCATTTTGAGTGGTGCCGATTACCATCATACAGAAACTTTATTAGATTTAGAACACCGTGCCTACTCAGAAAAATATTGGGCAAGTAAAACTTTTGCCCCTTCTTCCCTACTCTTTTATGTTGGTTTCAATAAAAAAATTGAAAACATAACACACCACGCTTTGTTTTTTGATGTCGATTTCAATCAGCACGCCAAAGACATTTATGACGAACCAAAATGGCCTGACAATCCATTGTTTTACGCCAATTTTCCTTCGATTACCGATGAAACCGCAGCACCTAAAGGAATGGAATCTGGATTTTTCTTAATTCCGTTAGCACCAGGAATTGAAGATACTGAAGCTTTACGAAAAGCGTATTTTGATAAAATAATTGAACGTTTTGAGACATTAACGCAACAAAATATAAAAAATAATATTATTTTTATGGAATCTTTTTGCAAAAATGATTTTGAAGAAGTCTATAATTCCTATAAAGGTAATGCTTATGGAATGGCAAATACACTACTGCAAACAGCGTTTTTGAGACCAAAGTTAAAAAGCAAAAAGGTAGAAAATTTATATTTTACGGGGCAATTAACTGTTCCAGGGCCAGGTGTTCCGCCAGCTTTGATTTCAGGAAAATTAGTTGCCGAATTAATTGAAAAACACATTTAGATATGAAATCCCTTTTTGACAAAATATCTTTTGATTGTAGCCGAAACGTTACAAAATCTTACAGTACTTCCTTTTCTTCGGCAGTAAAAATGCTTGCGCCAAATATCAGGCAAGACATTTATAATATTTATGGTTTTGTGCGTTTTGCAGACGAAATTGTAGATAGTTTTCATGACTATAATAAGGAGGAATTGTTTGAAAATTTTGAGAAAGATTTGGAAATGGCTTTGCAAAATAAAATCAGCCTGAATCCTATTCTAAATGCCTTTCAATATACGGTTACTAAATATGAAATTCCTGACGATTTGATTGCTGCTTTCATGAAAAGTATGAAATTAGATTTGACAAAAACGGAATATAAAACTGAATCCGAATACAACGAATACATTTTTGGTTCGGCTGATGTGGTTGGTTTGATGTGTTTGAAAGTTTTTGTAAACGGTGACGATTTAAAATACGAAACTCTCAAAGATTCCGCTATGCGATTGGGTTCTGCCTTTCAAAAAGTGAATTTCCTTAGAGATTTGAAAGCCGATTTTGAAGATTTAAACCGTACTTATTTCCCCAATACGGATTTATCAAAATTAGATGAAGTTTCAAAACTAAAAATTATTGAAGAAATTGAAGCCGATTTCAAAGCAGGTTACGAAGGTTTAATTCATTTGCCAATAGAAGCAAAATTCGGCGTTTATACGGCATACATTTATTATAAAAAATTGCTTTCAAAACTAAAAAGCACGCCATCTGCAGAAATTAAAAATACACGAATTCGAGTTTCAAATTACCAAAAATACGGACTGTTTGCAAAATGTTATTTCACTTACAAATTAAACATCATTTAAATTAATCGATTATGTGGATTTATATAGCGGTCTTTTTCGTTACTTTTTTCATTATGGAATTTATGGCGTGGTTCAGTCACAAGTACATTATGCACGGTTTCCTTTGGGTTTTACACGAAGACCATCACAAAAAAGACCACGATTCTTGGTTTGAACGCAACGATTTGTTCTTCATTTTTTACGCCGTGGTCAGTATGGGATTTTTCTTCCTCTGGAGAAGCGGTAATTTCGACCTTGGATTATCAGTTGGTTTAGGGATTTTTGCTTACGGACTTGCCTATTTTATGGTTCACGATATTTTCATCCACCAGCGTTTCAAACTATTTCGAAATGCAAATAATGTATATTCTCGAGCGGTTAGAAGAGCACACAAAATGCACCACAAACACCTCGGAAAAGGTCAGGGAGAATGTTTCGGAATGCTTTTAGTTCCTTTCAAATATTTCAAAAGCAAATAATAAATCGAGATTTAAAAAGATTATTTTTCATTTGAAGCGAATTGTTCCCGCATTTTCAGCAATTGCAATTCCTGCTGTCCATTGCAATCCACGCCCAAAAGCGTGGGATTTCCATTTCCATCAGGGCTAGACTAAAAATCATTTGATTACTTGGAATTGTACGAAAAAAAATCAATGTTGAAGTTTCTTTAAACTGTTTTTATTAAATAAAAAAAGCGTTCCGAAACCGGAACGCTTTTTCATAATAACTAACCTCAACCTTTTATTTTTCAAGCATTTGCTGCAATGGTTTCAATTGTTCCAAATCAATATTTGCCTTTTGAAGCACCGACATCATTGTCATAATTCCCGTTGGATTCATATCTTTTCCAAGAATTCTTATCACCGCAAAACCATTTTCTTTTTTATTCGCAAACAATACAAACTCTTCAATGTGTTCGTTGCTTCCAACAAAACTCACAGAAGCACCTTCTTTTCCAGAACCAAATTTCATCAATTGTTGGTACTTTTCATCCTTTAGAATTTCATTTACTTTTGCACGTTCTAATTCAAATTCTGCCTTGTTTTTGTCGTCTAATTTGAATGCTAAAATATTCATTTTATCAAAAGATTTCAAGGCAGCATTTTGTTCCGCAGTTAATTTCGTAGCATCAATATTCAAAATACTTGGCGATAAATCCAAAGCTATGAAATTCTTATTTTCTGTATTTTCTACAAAATATTTTTGTAAAGTGGGTTCGTTATTGCAACTTGACAATAAAAAACTTCCAATAATAGCAAGACTATAAATGTATTTCATCTTGATTATTTTTTACTTTTTGTTGCTTTTTTCAATTCGTCACCACCAGGAATTTTCATTTTATCCGTCAATACCGAAATTTCATTCAAATCAAAATCACCTGTCAAGGACATCAAAACCGTTTCATTTCCCTTTGAACTTCCTTCCATAAACATCAATAATTCTTTAATTTGCGAATCGTTAGATCCCGATCTTACAGAGATTTTAATGTTTTTGCCGTTATCATTCACACGCATCAATTCTTCCAAACCTGCAGACTTCATATATTTTTCTGAAGTTGCTTTCATATCCGCAGTTACTCTTGTGCTATTGGTGGTAAACACTTTTAGATTGTCCAATTTCTTGACTAAATTCAAGTATTGTTGCGTTTCCTTGTCCTTATTATCCATTTTGACACTTCCCATCATTTGAAACATTTTCTTGTTTACAATAACTGAAGTTACGTCGTCTTGACCGTCAAATTTATCAAATGCTGCTTGTCCAAAAAACAAAGTTGGCAACAACATAATTACTAATACTACTATTGATTTTCTCATTATTTCTATTTATTAAAATTGTTTTTAAAAATTAAGTCTTTTGAGTATTCATACTCGTTAATATATTCCACACTTTCTATTCCCACATTTACATTTTCAGACAATAAAGCCAACGCTTTTTGAGTTGCTGCGAAAGCCGCTTCAGGAGTTTCATAAGTTCCTAAATCTTCTTTTTCAGTTGGCGAATGAAAATACGTAAAAGTGCTAATTCCAAGCAAAACGGCAACAGAAGCCGCAATTGATAACCACATAACATTACGTTTTTTAGTTTGTAGTGGTAACTTATGCGAAGACTTTTGCTCTTTTGCATCAACGAAATAAACAAATAAAGGCGTATAATGTTCCAAATGCTGCGCAACATCGGATGAAGAAAAATATTTTTTTAATTCTAATTCTTCGGAACTGTTTGTTTCGCCTTGAAAGTATTTTTCTAAAATTATTTCTATTCTATTTGATTCCATAATCGTGTGTTTTTGACATAAACTCTCGTATCGTTTTCCGTCCTCTTGACAATGCTACTCGAATTGCCGTTTCGTTCATATCCAATATTTTTGCAATTTCTTCAAACTCATATTGCTCAATATCTCTCATTTGAATTATCATTCTTTGTTGTTCTGGCAATTGATTGATGACTTTTTCAACCCAATCCAAACTATCTTTATCTTCTAATTTTTTCTGTAAACTTGGTTCTCGATCGGTGTAATTATCGTGAACCAATTTCAAGTTCCCCGCTCTTTTCGATTTCAATTGATCCAAACAATAATTTTTAGTCATTGTCATTGCAAAAGCTTCTAAACTATTAAAATTACCTAATTCTCTATTTTTATTCCATAATTTCAATAGCACTTCTTGCGTTGCATCTTCAGCTTCTTCAGTACTTACCAACAATCGTTTGGCAAGACGAAAGAGTTTGTCTTTGAATGGCGTAATTGATTTTACAAACTCATTTTGATTCATTGACTTGTATTTAGGCTATTATAAAAGGAAGACGATGAAGGATTAATTTTGTTACAAGGTACAATAAAATTTTATTTTGAGAAATATTAATACCAGTTCTAAAATAACAGGTTACAAGATAGGCTTCAGTAAAATTGGGATTAAAAATAGTATTTCTAATTTATTATTAAAGTTTAACATTATAAAGTTTCACTTTGGTACAACTTTTGTATATTTGTCAAATGAATAAAAGCCGAGAAATTATATTTTACAAAGACTATTTTGAAGATTTCTTTGTGAAACAACGAGAAAAAGTAAAAGAAAAAATAATCTGGACATTAGAATTAATACAAGAATTAGAAAGAGTTCCAGAAACTTATCTCAAATACATTGTAAATACTGATGGCCTTTTTGAGATTAGAATTCAACAAGGAAGTGATATATTTAGGATTTTTTGTTTTTTTGATAAAGGACAAATCGTGATAATAACGAATGGTTTCCAAAAGAAAACTCAAAAGACACCAAAAAATGAAATTGAAAAGGCGTTAAAAATCAAAAAAGAATATGAAAATGAAGACTAATAACAACACATTATCGGAATTTAAAGACAAGCATTACGGAAATATTGGAACTACAAAACGGGATGAATTGGATGCTGGATTTGAAATTTTTAAAATTGGAGCAATGATTCAGGAAGCAAGACTTCAAAAAGGATTAACTCAAGAAGAACTGGCTCAAAAAGCTGGAACTACAAAATCTTATATATCAAAAATTGAAAATAACGTAAAAGAAGCAAGGTTCTCAACATTACAAAAAATAGTTGAGCTTGGTTTAGGCGGACATTTAGAATTGTCAATTAAAGTATAAGTCAGTTTCATTGGCAATTTCAATAGCAATATCAATAGCAATGGCAATAATCAAAATTTAGTTTATTTTAAAACTAAAACCCCAACCTAAAACAATAGATTGGGGTATTAATAATAAATTTGCTGCTTTTTAGAACATCACATTCAAACCAATTTTAAAATTTCTACCACGAGTGCTATAACCTACAGTTTCTTCAAAATCTTCATTTAAAATATTCATTACAGATCCAAAAATAGAAAATCTGTTTTTAATCAATTCATACTTAATTGTAGTGTTTAACAATTGGTAAGAATCTAAAACAAATACTTGAGGCGGGTATCCAGAAAAACCATCTCTTTTATCCAAATATTGATAGTTAATTCCAAAATAAGCTCTATTTGCAAATTGATAATCTATACTTGCATTTACTTTATGTTTTGGATTATATAAATTAGCCTTAGTTTCTGCAAAAGTATTATTCACCGCTTTGGATTCAACTTGGTTAAAGGTGTAATTGGCGTTGAAATTTAACTTGTCTGAAATTTTATACACTAAAGTTGTCTCAACTCCTTTTGCATTATATTTTCCTTCTGCGTTAAAATAAGATGAATCATAAGTAATTGGATTAGAATAATATTCTATCGCATTTTTCTCTTCCCTGTAAAAAGCAACTGAATTAAAATTAAGTTTGTTATTAAGTAATTTAATTTCAAAACCTGCTTCTAGTGTTGAATTATCTTCCGCTTTTAGATTCAAATTACCCGCATAACCATCATACAATTGATATAAACTTGGCGTAATATATGCTGTACTGAATGACGAAATTAATTTTAACGGAATGTTTTTAAAATTATACGAAGGATTGATATTATAAACTAAATGATTTCCATAATCACTGTGGATATTTAGCCTACCCCCTAGGTTAACATTAAATCCAGATTTCGAATTGTACACAAAACTAACATAAGGATCAATCATATTAATTTTAGCTAATTCATTTGTAATAGTAGTATACTGACTCGAAATTGACATATCATAGAATTGAAACTGTACTCCAGAAACAATAAATAATTCTGAATTGATTTTATGCTTATCAAAAAAATCTGTATTAACGTTTCTTGATTTATAGTTTGTAAAACCTCCATATAAAAACTCTTTCCTTTCTATCAAATTAAGGCTTGAATTGACAATAAACTCTCCATTTTCATATTTATATTTTGGAGAAAAGCCAAAATTAAACTGTTCTGAAATAGAAAAATTTTCGGAATTATCCGCAAAAGAACCAGAATCAAAATCATTTTTGAATTTATCGTATTTTACAAAAAAATCTAAATTTAATTTTTTATTAGGAGTAAAACCTATTTTAACCAGTGAATTTACTCTTGAGAAATGATCTTCTTCAAAATCAACGCCTTTTGCTTCGGAAATCCCTTTGGTTTCAACACTATTTAAAGTCGCCAAATAATTAATTTTACCGATAGTTCCATTCAAACCAAATCCTTGATTAAAATCTTGAGGTCTGTAATTTGTATTGTCAGCGGTTGTTTGCGTACCTAAACTAGTATATACATTCCCCGTAACTTCCTTTTTACTAGCTTTTTTCAATGTAATATTTATTACTCCAGTAGCGGCTCCAGAACCGTAAAGTGTACTTGCAGCACCTTTCATCACTTCGATACTTTCCACTTGTTCAATAGGAATTAATCGCAAATCATAATCCAAATTTATTCCCGAAGCATCGGAAACTGGAATTCCATCAATCAAAATTAGGGTTTGTCGGTTTCTTCCACCACGTACATAATACCCTAAATTTTTGCCTGTACTACTCTGATTTCCATTGACTTCAAGTCCCACAACGGTACTTAAAATTGTGGCTAAAGATTGTCCTGCTTTTTTAGCCAATTCTTCAGCATTAATTTTTACAATTACTTTTCCAGATTTTTCTTTTGGCAAAGCAAATTTAGAGTCGGAAATTACAACCTCATCAAGTTGTTTTGGTGTTGGTGCTTGTGCAAAAGTGTTCATAGCCAATAGCAATGTGAACGCACTGAAGCGAATCATTTTTTTGTTCATTTTACGTTAATAATAACCTTAATAAAGTGGGGAGAAAAGTATAGAATTTACCATACCCAAACCTTTTTTCCCGAAAGTTTGATACTCGATGTAATAGGCAGGTCTCCTGGCTTGCGTCTTGTTGTTGACCTTCCCATTCCATTTTAGATTTCTAATTTTTGATTTAAGATTAAAAAATCTATGCTCAAAATTCTAGAATCTACAATTAAAACAGTGGTTTTGTAGATAACAACAAGCTTATTAGCTTACAGTTGCGGGAACAGCACAGGAATTATGATTTGCTTTTTTTTGATGATTTGTGAATGATAAAATTCTAAATCTCAAGTGCGAAATCCTTCACCTGTTTCCCTTTTAATGCAGTTTATACTAAAACAGCAACCTTAATACGGTGCAAATATAGGATTATGATTCCATTATTTTGAATATAATTTTAGTTTTAAGTAAATAAAACAAACATAACTTTTACATTTGTAAAACTTTTTAAGTAAACCTATGAAATCCAATTTCCTTCTCGTTTTCGCTTGTTCATTATTTTTTATTCTTTTGGGATGCAAACAAATTAACGAGAAAAATTCAGCTCTTTTATCGGCTTCCGCCAATAGCGTAAAGTATGCCAAAGGTTTAGAAATTTATAAATACGACGGCTATTCAATAATGAAAATTACAAAACCTTGGCCGGAAGCAACATCAGGATTCACTTATATTTTAAAAGAAAAAAATGGCATTATTCCTGATAGTTTAAAGAAATTCCCTATCATTTCTGTTCCGATTCAATCAATTGTGGTAACATCTACAACCCATATTCCATCGCTTGAAATGTTGGGTGTTGAAAACACTTTGTTAGGTTTTCCAAGTACCAATTTCATTTCATCTGCAAAAACCAGAAAAAGAATTGATGCCGGAAAAGTTCGAGAAGTAGGAAACAACGAAAGTTTAAATACAGAAATTTTAATTGATATGAAACCCGACGTAATTGTAAGTTTTGGTATCAACAACAGCAATCCAACGATTGATAATTTACAAAAAAGCGGTTTGAACGTATTGATAAATGCCGATTGGACAGAGCAATCACCCTTGGGAAAAGCAGAATGGATTAAATTTTTCGGAGCTTTATACGGATTAGATGCTAAGGCAAATGCCCTTTTTACAACAATTGAAAATAATTACAAAAATGCTTTGGCTTTAGCCGAAAAAACGACTAAAAAACCAACAGTTCTTAGTGGTGCAATGTTTCAAGATCAATGGTATGTTCCGCAAGGTGAAAGTTGGGTTTCGGTATTCCTGAAAGATGCGAAATCCGATTATTTATGGAAAGAAACTAAAGGTTTTGGGAGCTTGTCTTTGCCCTTTGAAACCATTTTAGATAAAGCTCAAAATGCCACTTTTTGGATTGCACCAGGCGATTTTTCCTCGTTGAAACAAATGAGCGACAGCAATCCACATTATTCTGAATTTTCGAGTTTCAAAAATAAAAAAGTATATTCGTATGCTATAAATAAGGGTGCAAAAGGTGGAATTGTATATTTTGAATTGGCTTCTACTCGCCCCGATTTGGTTTTGAAAGATTTAATAAAGATATTTCATCCTGAATTATTGCCCAATTACCAACCCTTTTTCTTTCAAAAATTAGAATAAATTGAAGACTACAAATAAAAACACATTACTTTTTTCATCTCTAATATTAGGGGTTGTTTTGTTGTTTTTACTCAATATTAGTTTGGGTTCCATAACTATTCCCGTAAAAGACATTTTCAATAGCATTATCAACGGAAGTTGCAGCAAAGAATCGTGGAATTATATCATTTTAAATTACAGGTTACCAAAAGCGATTGTAGCAATAGTAGTAGGAATTGGTCTTTCAATTAGCGGATTATTGATGCAAACATTATTCAGGAATCCATTGGCGGGGCCTTATGTTTTAGGACTCAGTTCGGGAGCCAGTTTGGGCGTTGCAATTGTGATATTAGGTGCCGCTTTTTTACCCCCTTTTCTTTCGGTATTTTTCCTTTCTTCTTATGGAATCATTCTCGCTTCAAGTGCAGGAAGTTTTTTGGTTTTATTGTCTGTTTTGGCAATTGCGCAAAGACTTCGCGATACAATGGCAATCTTAATTGTTGGATTGATGTTTGGGAGTTTAACAAGTGCTATTGTTGGTAGTTTAACCTATTTCAGTACTGCCGAACAACTTCAAAAATTCACCTTTTGGTCTTTGGGAAATCTCGGTAATTTATCATGGAATTCAATTGCAATTTTATGCTTTTGTGTAGCTTTAGGATTGCTTTTAAGCGTTTTAAGTATCAAACCATTAAACGCATTATTATTGGGTGAAAATTATGCAAAAAGCCTTGGGATGAATTACAAGAAAACCAAATACATCATCATTTTTGCAACCAGTCTGTTGGCAGGAAGTATTACTGCTTTTGCAGGGCCTATTGCTTTCATTGGACTTGCGGTACCTCACATTGCCAAATTAGTATTTCAAACCAGTAATCACAAAATATTATTTTGGAGCACCTTAC
This sequence comes from Flavobacterium sp., assembly GCA_044373975.1. Lineage (GTDB taxonomy): Bacteria > Bacteroidota > Bacteroidia > Flavobacteriales > Flavobacteriaceae > Flavobacterium. The sequence continues at coordinate 10,320 of JBILPJ010000067.1, forward strand.
TTTTTGGTGCAATTATAATGCTGATTTGCGATATCATTTCCCAAGTTCCAGGCACAGATATTATTTTGCCAATTAATGCGGTGACTTCTATTTTTGGTGCGCCAATAGTGATTTGGTTGTTGGTTAGAAAAAGAAAAATGATGGGTTGATGGAGCCTTAACCGCAAGTAGCGCAAAGTTTTCGAAAGGTTCACAAGCAATATCTATTTTTTCGTATCACAAAGAGCTCTAAGGTCACACAAAGACACGCAAAGAAAATCTATTATTTATCAGTCTTTTATCTATTATCTATTCGTCTTTTATCTATTTGTCTATTATCTATTCGTCTAGTCTATTATCTATTTTCTTGATAATATCTCGCTTCAATTCTCTTAATATCTTTTATAGAACTCTTCGCCCACTGCAATCGCTTTTTTAGGATTTCCTCTTCGGATAATTGCCAATTTATATCGGAATTTCGAAGTCGGTGCATTAGATTTTGAATGATTATTGCCGCAGAAACTGATATGTTCAAACTTTCTGTAAAACCCACCATTGGAATTTTTAGAAAACCATCAGCTTTTTGCAAAATCTCTTCCGATAATCCATCGCGTTCTGTGCCAAAAAACAAAGCACTAGGTTTAGAAATATCAAAATCATCCATCAAACAATCATTATCGTGTGGTGTCGTGGCAATAATTTGATACCCTTTGGCTTTTAGCGAATCAACGCATCCTGAAATACTATCAAAGGCATTTATATCAACCCATTTTTG
>JBILPJ010000068.1:0-10984 GCA_044373975.1 Flavobacterium sp.
TACATCGCTAACCACATTTGCATCAAATTTCACCGATTGATTTCCCGTGAACATTTGATAACACATTTGTTTTGTGTTGTTTACTGAACCTTTCAAATATTCGTATTCATCGTATTTCACATTCGGGAATTGCTCTCTTTTCCATTGTGGAATTTCGGAAGGCCCAAAAGAAAAGCGCATCAAATATATCGTGTTTTTATCTAAACTGCTTAAATCTTTTTTGATTTTTCTATCTAAAGAATCCACTGCAGCAAGTACCGCAATGATAGAAAAAATACCAATTGTAACTCCTAATAACGAAAGTAAAGTTCGTAATTTGTTGTTTCGCAAGGCATTCATAGCAAAACTAAAACTCTCTTTCAGCAACCGCAGATAAACAATCATATCGTTTGTATTTATATACTGTAAAATTCCATATTTTTTTCTCAATAACCTAATGGAACTAATTATAAGTTATAAATTATGAGTGAAAATAATTTATATAAATTGGAAGCGTAAATTTCAAATATAAAAAAATTCCATTTCAAATTGCTTCGAAATGGAATTTAATATATGATTAGAAATCTGAATTAGATTTAACCTAAAGCTGCTCTTTTGAAACCTGTAACAACTAAGTTTTTATCTAAAGATTGAACATAAGCAGCAACGCTCATTTTGTTGTCTTTGATATAATCTTGGTTTACTAAAGTATTGTCTTTAAAGAAACGTGCTAATTTACCTTTTGCAATATTATCTAACATTGCTTCTGGTTTCCCTTCTTGACGTAAAACATCTTTTGCAATTTCAATTTCTTTTGAAATAATATCTGCATCAACACCTTCTTCGTTCAAAGCGATTGGAGCCATTGCTGCCGCTTGCATTGATACGTTTCTTGCAACTTCGTCAGCTCCTTCAATATTTGCAGATAATGCAGTTAAAGTAGCGATTTTATTTCCAGAGTGAATGTATGATCCGATGAAAGCACCTTCTAATTTTTCGAAAGTTCTGATTTCTAATTTCTCACCGATAACTCCTGTTTGCTCGATTAATTTATCAGCAACAGTAATTCCGTTGAAATCAGCTGCTAAAAATTCTTCTTTAGTATTGAAGTTCAAAGCCAAATTAGCCATATCAGTAGCCATTTTCACAAAGCTTTCGTTCATTCCTACGAAGTCAGTTTCACAGTTTAATGTGATAACAACACCAGCAGTTTTTGCAGCATTTACAACAGCAATTGCAGCTCCTTCAGTAGATTCTCTGTCAGATCTGTTTGCAGCAACTTTTTGTCCTTTTTTACGAAGGTTTTCAATTGCTAAATCAAAATCTCCATCAGATTCTACTAATGCTTTTTTGCAGTCCATCATACCTGCACCGGTGATTGTTCTTAATTTATTTACGTCTGCAGCAGTTATAGTTGCCATAATTTTTTAATTTAAAGATTAAAAGACTGAAAAATTTAAAGAATAAAAATAATGCTAATTTTAAATCAACACATTAAGTAATCTTTAAATCTTCCAATCTTTAAATATATTTTTTATTCTTCAGTTGCAGGAGCTTCTGTTTCAGCTGCAGGAGTTTCAACTTCTGCTTCAACAGCAGGAGCAACAACCTCAACATCTGCTACAGGAGCAACTTCTTCAACTACGGCAGCAGGAGCTACTACAGCTTCTACTTGAGCAGCAGGAGTTTCTTCCGCATCACCTTCTTTATCAGAAGTTCTGTTAGCAAGTCCATCAATAATGGCAGCAGTTACTAAAGTTAGAATTTTATCGATTGATTTTGAAGCATCATCGTTTGATGGAATTACGTATTCAACCTCTCTTGGGTCAGAATTCGTATCAACCATTGCAAAAACTGGAATGTTTAATTTTTGAGCTTCTTTAATCGCGATGTGTTCTGCTTTAATATCAACTACGAATAAAGCAGCTGGAAGTCTTGACATATCTGAAATTGAACCTAAATTTTTCTCTAATTTAGCACGAAGACGATCAACTTGCAAACGCTCTTTTTTAGAAAGTGTCATGAATGTACCATCTTTCTTCATTTTATCAATAGTTGCCATTTTTTTAACGGCTTTACGGATAGTTACGAAGTTAGTTAGCATTCCACCAGGCCATCTTTCTGTGATGTAAGGCATGTTTGCAGCTTTTGCTTTTTCAGCAACGATATCTTTTGCTTGTTTTTTGGTAGCAACAAATAATATTTTTCTACCTGATGCAGCGATTTTTTTCAAAGCGTCATTTGCTTCTTCAATTTTTGCTGCAGTTTTATATAGATTGATAATGTGAATACCATTACGTTCCATATAAATGTATGGAGCCATATTTGGATCCCATTTTCTAGTCATGTGTCCAAAGTGAACACCTGCTTCTAGTAATTCTTTTACTTCTACTTTGTTTGACATTTTTTCTTTAGTTTACGTTCTGTTGATTAGCAATGTTCCTTTTTAATTTAAAAATTCAATAATTTAAAGATTTAAAGATTCGTTTTCAAATTTTTTAATCTTTTTAATTTTTCAATTTTTCAATTTGGTTTCATTTAGATGCTAAACTAATTTCAAGCCTCAGCTTGACAACAACAACATTGTTTTAAATTTATTAAATAAACGATGCCTTGTTCCAATAGAACAAGACAGGTACTATTAACGTTTAGAGAATTGGAATCTCTTACGAGCTTTCTTCTGACCGAATTTCTTACGTTCAACCATTCTTGGATCTCTTGTCAATAAACCTTCAGGTTTCAAGATGGCTCTGTTTCCTTCGCCAACTTCACACATAACTCTTGCAATAGCCATTCTCACAGCTTCTGCTTGACCTGTTGAACCACCTCCGTAAACATTTACTTTTACATCATAGTTAGAAACATTGTCAGTTAATGACATTGCTTGCAAAACTTTGTACTGTAAAGTAGCTGTTGGAAAATAAGTTGCAAAAGGTTTTTTGTTTACAACGATAACTCCTGTTCCTTCCGAAACATAAACACGTGCAACAGCGGTTTTTCTTCTACCGATTTTGTGAATAACTCCCATTACTTAAGATCGTTTAGGTTAACAGTTTTAGGCTTTTGAGCTCCTTGTTTGTGCTCTGAACCTACAACAACATTTAAATTTCTAAAAAGTTCAGCTCCTAATTTGTTTTTAGGTAACATTCCTTTTACAGCTTTTTCTACTAATAATGCAGGGTTTTTTGCTTGCAATACTTTAGCAGTTAAAGTTCTTTGTCCTCCAGGGTAACCAGTGTGACGGATGTATGTTTTTTCATCCATTTTTTTACCTGTAAGGTTAATTTTCTCTGAGTTGATAACGATTACGTTATCTCCGCAGTCGACGTGTGGTGTGTAACTTGGTTTGTACTTACCTCTCAAAATCATTGCGACTTTTGAAGCAAGACGACCTAAGTTATGCCCATCTGCATCAACAATGATCCACTCTTTTGTAACGGTGGCTTTGCTTGCTGATTGTGTCTTGTAGCTTAATGCGTCCATAATATATTTTTAATTAAACATTCCATCCCCAATAAAGGGGTTGCAAAAGTACAATTAATTATTTTAAATACAAATACCTGATTAAGATTATTTTAAAGCATCATTTATTACCCTTTGATATTCTTTAAATTATAGCATTTCAATTATAAATCAGCTCTTATTTCTTTCCAATTTCAATGAATTTCAGCGTCTATTTTCTTAAATAGTTGATTTTTATTTAATGCAAATGACCTTTTTACATTAAAAAGCAGTTAACATTTTCGTTTTTACTAAATAAATTGTTTGATTTTTCATACTTTTACATTTAATTACATTTTCAATGAAATCCAAAGCTACCTTAAAACAAATTGCTAAAGAGCTTCTCGTTTCTGTTTCTACAGTTTCGAAGGCATTAAATGATAGTCCTGAAATTAGTACTCAAACTAAAATCAGAATAAAAGAATATGCAAAACTCAAAAATTACAAACCCAATGTAATTGGTATCAACCTAAAAAGCAGAAAAACCAAAACTATAGGTGTAATTATTCCGAATATATTAAATTCTTTTTTTGCCAAAGTTTTCACTGGAATTGAAAAAGTAGCCGAAGCCAAAGGATATAACGTTATTATGTGTATTTCAAATGAATCCATTGAAAAAGAAATTCACGCACTCGAAATTTTAAGTAATGGAACTATTGATGGGTTTATTTTGTCGATTTCTGAAGAAGCTCAAAAATTACAAGAATACAGTCATTTCAAAGAAATTATCAACGATGGAACTCCAATTGTAATGTTTGACAGAACCACTCCAGAAGTAGATTGCGACAAAGTAACCGTTGACGATTTTGATTCTGCAAGAAATGCTACCCAACATTTAATTGATTTAGGCTGCAAAAATGTTGCGTTGTTTTCTTCAATTGATAATTTAAGTGTTGGAAAATTGAGATATGAAGGCTACATAAAAGCCTTGGAAGACAATAACATAGCAATCAATCAAAATTTAATTGTCAGAACAGATTCTGAAGATGATTTGAAAGATAAAATTGAAAATGTTTTTGAAAATAATACCATTGATGGAATTTTTGCTTTAGACGAAACTGACTCTGTTGCTGCCTTGAGAATTGGACTTAAACGAGGTTATAAAATACCAGAAAATCTTTCAATAATTGGTTTTGCAGATGGTATTTTAGCTTCAAGACGTTTGTCTCCAAGTTTAACTACAGTAAGTCAGCACGGTCCAGAAATAGGGGAAGCCGCTGCGAAATTGCTTATCGAAAGACTTGAAAGTAAGGAAGAAGAAAATCCTTATAAAACGACAGTTATTAAAACCGAATTACGAGAAAGGGAGTCTTCGAGAAGGGTTTAAGTTACTTGTTGAAATCGTTAATCGCCTTTTGAATTGAAACTTTAATTTCATTCCAATCTAATTTTTGAAAAAGAATTGGAATCTCTTCACTTTCGGCATCTTCAAAATAGGTTAAACTCTTTAAAACCATAAATTCAGAACCATCTGCGTATTTGGTATTATAAAAGGAAATCAATTCTTTAAGTGAATATTTTTGAAGTAAAAAATGCAAATCAATAAAATCCTTTCTGCTTCCTCTTCCAGCAATTGCGTTCAATTTCATCGCTGCAATATCTTTATCTGAGGCCAAACGAATATTTTCGACAATTGCTATTTCTTCAAGTAATGGATATTTATAATTTACAAAATCCACTTTTATGCTATTAACAGATAAAATTAAGACGTTTTTACTTTTCTTAATTACAATAACTTTTCCAAAGTTAGAAAGTTCATCGACAAATTCAAATTCATCGATTTCTTGTTTACCAAACATATCAATGTCAACCGAAAAACGATGTCCAATTTGCAAAGCTAAAGATGTTCCACCAACAAGATTAAATCCATTAAAAATGGAAGAAGACATTATCTTCTTTAATAATTCCAGAAGTTCAGGTTGGATTGTTTGAGTTTGTAACATCTAAATTCTGATTTATTGATATTAAATATAGTAGCTAAAAAGGAAAGTGTAACTACATCCAAATTTCGAAATTCTAAAGAAACTGCTTTAATTGTTTCTAAACTATATATTTCTTTGATGATATTCCAATCCTTAATAAGTCCAAATTCTACTACTTTATAAATAATTTGTTCTTTTGAATTTTCAAAACTTAACATAGAAATATCCACATCCCAAAATAGATGTTTTGACAAATCATTTACCGAATAGTTAGTTTTCATTTTTCAAAGTTAATGAAATTAGTTTATTTTAAATATTTATGATTAACTCAATTGGTTAAAATTGTTTAATTCCTTTTTTACTTCTTCCAATAATTGTTTTTCAGTTGGTAAGTATAACTGATATTGACTTGCTATGATGTTTTTATTGTCCTCTGGCAAAGAGAATTTAACCACACCATCATTTTTATTGGCGCAAAGTAATATTCCAATAGTTGGGTTTTCATTTTGGTTTTTTTCTATTCTGTCATAATAGTTCACATACATTTGCAACTGCCCAATATCTTGGTGGTTTAACTTTTCTGTTTTGATTTCGATAATTACAAAACATTTTAGTAAACGGTTGTAAAAAACTAAATCTACAAAGAAATCGTCGCCCTCAATATGTATTCTTTTTTGCCTCGCCACAAATGCAAACCCGTTGCCTAACTCTAAAAGAAAATCTTGTAAGTGCGTGATAATGGCACTTTCTAAATCTCTTTCGTAATAGGAAGCTTCCCGTTTTAAATCCAAGAATTCTAAAAACATTGGGTCTTTTATGATTTCTCTTGCATCCGATGGCAATTTCTCATTTCTTGCTACTGCCAAAACATCTTTTCTGTCGCTACTCATCAAAAGACGTTCGTATAAACTACTATTTATTTGTCGTTCTAATTGTCTTGATGTCCAATTGTTTTTCACACTTTCTGCAACATAAAATTCTCTTTTGTCTTGATTTTCAATAGCTAAAAGAAATTTATATTGTGTCCAACTCAATTGTGTCCGCAGTGCGGACACAATTGGAAAAGTTCGATAAAACTGCCGATACCAATTTAATTGACGGTAAGAAAAACCAGTGCCATATTCGGGTTGAAGCTGTTCTGAAAGAAACTTAATTAGGTAGGTTCCATAATCTGCTCTGTCTTTTCCTTGTTGCTCTTCTTCAAAAATACGTTTGCCAATATTCCAATACATACTGGTTCGCTCATTGTCAACTGCTTTAATAGCTCTGTCTTTAGAAGTGGCAATAATTGCTTTTATATCGGGAATTAAGGATTGGTTTTGAAGCATTTTAAAATGAAATAAAATTAGTAGTACAATTTACAAACTTACAAAAAAGCATTGAATGTACCGGGTTAAAAATGGCGTTAAGTATTTATTTTCAGCAACTTATTAAAATAAAATGATGCGTTTTATTTCCTTTTTACTTAATTCTTAATGCGCCGCCAACCAATCTTTCCCCTGCCCGATTTCAACAGTCAACGGAACATTTAATGTAAATGCATTTTCCATTTCATACTTAATCAGCGGTTGGATTTTTTCTAATTCAGAATTGTGAACATCAAAAACCAACTCATCGTGAACTTGCAAAAGCATTTTACTTTTCCAATTTTCATCCGTTAGTTTTTTATGAATAGTAATCATTGCGATTTTTATAATATCCGCAGCACTTCCTTGAATTGGAGCATTTACTGCATTTCGTTCCGCACCACCACGAACAATGGCATTTTGAGAATTTATATCTTTCAAATACCGGCGTCTTCCTAAAATAGTTTGCGTATATCCGTGTTCTCTCGCAAACTGAATTTGCTCATTTATATAGGCTTTCAATCTTGGATAAGTTTGATAATATGCTTCAATCAATGCCGAACTTTCTGAACGAGAAAGCGACGTTTGATTGCTCAATCCAAAGGCTGAAACCCCATAGATAATTCCAAAATTTACAGTTTTAGCGTGACTTCTTTGTTCACGGGTAACTTCTTCCAAAGGCACATTGAAAACTTTTGAAGCCGTAGCCTTGTGAATATCTTCATTATTAAGGAACGATTGAATCATATTTTCTTCGCCACTTAAAGCCGCAATAATTCGAAGTTCTATTTGAGAATAATCCGCAGAAACCAAGGTGTAATTTTCATCACGAGCCACAAATGCTTTTCTAATTTGACGCCCTCTTTCTGTTCGAATTGGAATGTTTTGTAAGTTTGGATTATTGGAACTCAACCTTCCAGTTGCCGCCACAGTTTGCATATAATCGGTGTGAATTCGACGTGTAATTGCATCAACTTGGTTTGGCAACGCATCAACATACGTGTTTTGTAACTTCACCAATTGACGCCAATCAAGAATTGCTTTTACAATTTCGTGCTCGTTTACCAAGTAATTTAAAATCTCTTCGCCGGTAGCATATTGACCTGTTTTCGTCTTTTTTTGCTTGGCACCACCAATTTTTAATTTGTCAAATAAAATATCACCCAATTGTTTCGGAGAAGCCAAATTAAATTTTTCACCCGCAATTTCATAAATGGTAGTTTCCAATTTTTTGATGTCATTTCCTAAATCGTGTGACAACGATTTCAAAAACTCAACATCTACTCGAATTCCTTCTTTTTCCATATCGGCTAAAACTTTCACCAATGGAATTTCAATTTCTTCAAAGAGTTTTTTGGTTTCTGTTTTTTCTAATTCTAATGTAAATATTTCTTTCAGTTGCAACGTTACATCCGCATCTTCAACGGCATATTCTTTGATTTCTTCCAATGCAACATCTCGCATCGACCGTTGATTTTTACCTTTTTTTCCAATTAAATCTTCAATAGATTTTGGAGCATATTTTAAATAGGTTTCCGATAAAATATCCATATTATGACGCATATCAGGATTAATCAGATAATGCGCAATCATCGTGTCAAACAGTTTTCCTTTTACAGAAATAGCATAATTAGAGAGTATTTTTAAGTCGTATTTTAAGTTTTGTCCGATTTTTTCAATACTTTCATTTTCAAAAAACGGAATAAATTTATTGACTAAAACCTGTGCTTCCTCTTGATTTTCTGGAAAGGGAACATAAAAACCTTTTCCTTTTTCATACGAAAATGAAATTCCTACTAATTCAGCGTGCAATGCATCCAAACCTGTAGTTTCAGTATCAAAACATACCGAAGTTTGATTTTCTAAATTTTGCAATAGCAATTTCAATCCCAATTCACCTTGAATAATTTGGTAAAAATGGGTTGTGTTTTCTAAAGTATTGTAATATTGATGGCGCGTTTCATCCGAAGTTTCATCGTGAAGCGTACTTCCAAAAAGGTCAAATTGTTCTTCGTTTTTAGTCCCGAGAGCCTTCGGGAGCGGTTTTTTGTATAATTTGGCTTCGTCAACGGGATTCATTTGTGTTGATGTTCCGCCTTTTCTAAAAATAGCATCAAATTGTTCTGCCATTCTTCTAAATTCCAATTCATTGAATAACGCATCTGTTTTGTCAACATCTGGAGTCGATAATTCATAATCCGTTTCATCAAAAACAACTGGGCAATCCAAGAGAATTGTTGCCAATGTTTTAGACAAAATTCCCTTTTCTTTATTGGCTTCAATATTCTCTTTCATTTTCCCTTTCAGCTTATCGGTATTAGCCAAAAGATTTTCCATCGTGCCAAATTCTTTCAGTAATTTCTTGGCTGTAACTTCGCCAACACCTGGAAGTCCAGGAATATTATCGGCTGCATCGCCCATCATTCCTAGGAAATCTATAACTTGATCTGGTCTTTCGATTTCAAATTTTTCAAGAACTTCAGGAATTCCCCAAATCTCAATTCCATTTCCCATTCGGGCAGGTTTGTACATAAATATGTTTTCGGAAACCAATTGCGCAAAATCTTTATCGGGCGTAACCATAAAAACTTTATAGTTTTGTTTTTCCGCTTGTTTGGCAATGGTACCAATTAAATCATCGGCTTCATATCCTTTTACCTCAATAATCGGAATGTGCATTGCCTTTAATAATTCTTGAATATAAGGAACTGCAATTTTAATAGCATCAGGAGTTGCTTCACGATGGGCTTTGTATTCTGGGAAAATCTCATTTCTCAATTGACTTCCGCCATTGTCGAATGCAACGGCCAAATGATCTGGTTTTTCACGTTTTATGACATCCATCAACGAATTCATAAATCCCATAATTGCAGAAGTATCCAAACCTTTTGAATTTATTCTTGGGTTTTTTATAAAAGCATAATAACCACGAAAAATTAAAGCATAAGCATCTAAGAGAAATAATCGTTTTTGAGCTGACATATATAATAAGGTATAATTTAATTTGTAAAAATAAACATTCGTAATCTAAAGTTTACATTATGAGTTAATTTTTATTTAATGGAAGTATCTTTTTCGTAATTTAGTCGTTATTTTGTGTAAAATTTTATTTAAATGATTTTTCGCATACTTTTTCTGTGTCTAATATTATTGATTATCGACATTTACGCATACCAAGCATTACGAACTTTACTCAAGTTAAAATGGATGCTGGTTTCCTACCAAATTATCAGTTTTTTTCTTCTAATTTTTATCGTTTATTCCTTTATGCAATTCGACCGATCCGTTGGTCAAACCAAGCAAACGATGTACACAATGGGGCTTCTTTTGTTGGTTTATATTCCTAAAGTTGTAATGACTTTAGTATTAATGGGCGAGGATATTTTTAGAATCGGAGCTGGAACAGTTAATTATTTTTCAAATTATGACAGTGATATTGATTTTCTTGCTTCAAGACGAAAATTCGTCAGTCAGATTGGATTAGGATTGGCGGCTGTTCCTTTTTTATCTTTAATTTATGCTGTTACAAAAGGGAAATACAATTATAAAGTAATCAAACAACAAATTTTTTATCCTGATTTACCAGATGCTTTTGATGGTTTTAAAATTACTCAAATCTCGGATGTTCACAGCGGAAGTTTTGACAATCCCGATAAAATAAATTACGCAATTGATTTGGTAAACGAACAAAATTCGGATATGATTTTGTTTACAGGCGATATCGTAAATACAGATGCCAAAGAAATGCATCCTTGGATTGATACTTTTAATCGTATCAAAAAACACGAATACGGGAAATTTTCCGTTCTTGGAAATCACGATTATGGAGAGTATGTAACTTGGCCAACCGAACAAGAAAAAGTTGATAATTTTGAAGCAATAAAAGATTTACACCGACAAATTGATTTTAAACTTTTATTGAATGAACATAGAATCATCCAAAAAGGCGAAGACAAAATTGCCCTTGTAGGCGTTGAAAATTGGGGTAATAATTTCAAAAAAATCGGCGATATTAATTTGGCTTCCGCCAATTTGACTAAGGATGATTTCAAGATTTTAATGAGTCACGACCCATCACATTGGGAATATGAAGTGAAAAATCACGAAAAACATTTTCATCTAACATTATCTGGACACACGCACGGAATGCAATTTGGTATTGAAATTCCAGGATTTATAAAATGGAGTTTGGCGCAATATGTCTATAAACAATGGGCTGGTTTATACGAAAACAAA
>JBILPJ010000226.1:0-3430 GCA_044373975.1 Flavobacterium sp.
CTTCCATAACGGCTTCGCTCATAGTTGGGTGCGGGTGAATGGATTTTAGGATTTCGTGTCCTGTGGTTTCCAATTTACGGGCTACAACTGCCTCGGCAATCATATCGGTAACGCCTGCGCCAATCATGTGGCAGCCTAACCATTCGCCATATTTAGCATCGAAAATTACTTTTACCAATCCGTCTGGGGTTCCAGAAGCTTTTGCTTTTCCTGATGCGGTGAATGGGAATTTACCCACTTTTATTTCGTATCCTTTTTCGATTGCTTGTTTTTCGGTTAATCCTACGGAAGCAATTTCTGGTGATGCATACGTACAACCTGGGATATTTCCGTAATCGATTGGATCGACGTGTAATCCTGCGATTTTTTCTACGCAAGTAATTCCTTCGGCAGAAGCAACGTGCGCCAATGCTGGGCCTGGAACGATATCGCCAATAGCGTAATAGCCAGGAATGTTAGTTTGGTAGAAATCATTTACCAAAATTTTATCTCTGTCGGTTGCAATTCCAACTTCTTCTAATCCAATATTTTCAAGGTTGGTTTTGATCCCTACAGCTGAAAGTAAGATGTCGGCTTCAAGAATTTCTTCTCCTTTTGCAGTTTTCACATACGCTTTTACGCCAGCTCCTGAAGTATCAATTCTTTCTACGGAAGAGTTGGTCATAATTTTTACGCCCGCTTTTTTCATAGAACGTTCCATTTGTTTAGAAATGTCTTCGTCTTCTAAAGGAACAATATTTGGAAGGAATTCAACGATAGTTACATCGGTTCCCATTGCGTTATAAAAGTGTGCAAATTCAACTCCAATAGCTCCAGAACCTACGACAATCATTGATTTTGGTTGCGTTTCTAAAGTCATTGCTTTGCGATATCCAATTACTTTTACACCGTCTTGTGGCAAGTTTGGCAATTCGCGAGAGCGCGCTCCTGTTGCAATAATGATATGATCGGCATCGTAATCGGTTACTTTTCCATCGGCAGCAGTAACGGCTACTTTTTTTCCAGGTTTCATTTTACCAAAACCATCAATTACATCGATTTTATTTTTTTTCATTAGGAATTGAACGCCTTTACTCATTCCGTCAGCAATTCCTCGGCTACGTCCTACAACTGCTGTGAAATCTTTATCAAAGGATGAAACAGTCAATCCATAATCGGAAGCGTGTTTCAGGTAATCAAAAACTTGTGCCGATTTCAGTAATGCTTTCGTTGGAATACAACCCCAATTCAAACATACTCCACCAAGGTTTTCTTTTTCGATAACTGCTACTTTGAACCCTAATTGTGAGGCTCTAATTGCGGTTACATATCCTCCAGGACCACTTCCTAAAACTATAATATCGTATTTCATTTTTTCCTTATTTATTTTTGTTATGGTAAAAATGCAGTCGCAAAAGCTCGTGTCATTTCTAAGTATTTATTTTTTTAGTTGTAAAAATGCAGTCGCAAAAGCTCGTGTCATTTTTTATGTGTTTTTTTTTATTATTGTAAAAATGCAGTCGCAAAAGCTAGTGTCATTTTTCTTATTTATTTTATTATGGTAAAAATGCAGTCGCAAAAGCTCGTGTCATTTTTATGTATTTTCTGTATTAAAATTCTTGTGCGAATTTAAGAATTATTTTTTATTTGATAATAGCAAAAGTACAATTAGTTGTTGATTATTGTAAAAATCAAAATTTAAGCATTTAATATAAACTGAGAATCGTATAAATTCTTGTAAAATCCTGTTTTTTTACTCAATAATTCTTGGTGCGTTCCTTGTTCTACGATGATTCCTTTGTCCATTACCACAATTTTATCGGCGTTGATGATGGTTGCCAATCGGTGTGCGATGATAATTGAGGTTCGTCCCGTTGTGATGGTTTCGGTGGCACGTTGTATCAATTCTTCCGAATACATATCGATTGATGAAGTGGCTTCGTCCAAAATCAAAATACTCGGATTGCTGACATACGCTCGTAAAAATGCAATTAATTGGCGTTGTCCCGAAGATAGCATTACGCCACGTTCTTTCACATTATAATCGTAGCCTTCGGGCAAGCTCATAATAAAATCGTGTACCCCAATTTTTTTGGCTGCTGCCAATACGTGTTCTCTCGAAATATCAGGATTATTGAGTGTAATGTTGTTCAGAATAGTGTCTGCAAATAGGAAAACGTCTTGCAAAACGACTGCGATTTGTTTTCGAAGCGAATCCAAAGTGTAGTCGTGAATGTTTTGATTGTCAACAAAAATAGTTCCGCTATTGATTTCGTAAAACCGATTTAGTAGGTTTATAATCGTTGATTTTCCTGCGCCTGTAGCTCCCACAATAGCGATGGTTTGACCTGATTTGACTTTTAAATTAATGCCTTTTATGACTTCTTCATTTTCGATATAACTGAAACGCACGTCTTTGAACTCGATTTCACCTTCAAATATTGGGGCTTCAATTGTTCCAATGTCTTGGATGTGTTCTTTGGTATCTAAAATCTCAAAAACACGGTTGGCAGAAATCATTCCCATTTGCATTTCGTTGAATTTATCTGCAATTTGTCGCAAAGGATTGAATAACATTCCGATGAACATTGTGTATGAAAAAATATCTCCAAATGAGGTTGAATTGTCGCCGTTTAAAATTTGAAAACCTCCGTAAAGTACAATAAAACCAAGTGTTAAAGAGGAAATAATATCGGCAATTGGGAAAAATATCGAGTTATAAAGTATGGTTTTAATCCACGCTTTTTTGTGTTTGGCATTAATTTCATTGAACTTTTCATATTCAGTATCTTCACGATTAAAAAGCTGCACGATTTTCATTCCCGTGACGCGTTCTTGTACAAACGTATTTAAGTTGGCAATTTGATTCCGAACTTCTTCAAAGGAAACTTGCATTTTTCGTTGAAATATTCGGGTGATATAAACCAAAATGGGCATTGCTACAAAAACAATGCAGGTTAATCGCCAGTTTTCTTTGAGCATAAAACCAAGAATTACGACCATTTTCAGTAAATCGCTACCAATCATAAAAAGACCTTGACTGAAAATTTTTGCGATAGATTCCATATCCGAAACTGAACGCGTAATTAACTGACCAACAGGGGCATTATCATAATATTTCATTCGGAAACTTAGCATGTGCTTGAAAAGTTTTACACGAACATCTTTCACGATGTCTTGTCCCAACCAATTCGCCCAATAAACGAAGAAAAAGTTGGATAGCACTTCAAGAATAAGGACAATTCCCATTAAAGTTACATATAGTAAAAGCCCATTTTTATCGTGGGTTTTTATATAATCGTCAACGGTTAATTTCAATAAATAGGGACGTAAAGCAGCAAATATCGAAAGGAATATTGCAAAGAGAATTACGCCGTTGAACCTCATTTTATAAGGTTTGGCATATTCTAAAATCCGTTTGAAAACGGTGGTATCGAATGCGGTAGCTTTC
>JBILPJ010000070.1:0-10888 GCA_044373975.1 Flavobacterium sp.
CGAAGAAATCGACCTGTTTTTCGGCTTCAACGAATTTTTGATTAAAGAAAAACTGTGTTGCATTACGACAGTGTCATCGTTTGCTCCGTGAATTAAAAGTAATTTTCCCTTTAAATCTTTTACATAATTCAAGGTATTTGATTCGTCAAAACCTTTTTGATTTTCGGCTGGCGTGTCCATGTAACGCTCGCCATACATCACTTCATAATATTTCCAATCCGTAACTGGACCACCAGCAACTCCAACTTTAAAGGCATCGGGTTTGCGCAACATTATGGAAGTGGTCATAAATCCGCCAAAGCTCCAACCGTGAATTGCCAAGCGATTTTGATCAACATAAGGCAAGGATTTCAAATAATCGACGCCTTTCATTTGGTCGTCAATTTCGTTAACGCCCAATTTTCCGTGAATGATGCTTTCGAATGCAAATCCGCGATTGTCCGAGCCCCGATTGTCAACTGTGAAAACTAAATAGCCTTGTTCTGCCATCCAATACATCCATAAATTGGCTCCGTCAAGGAAGGAATTGGTTATCATTTGTGCGTGAGGTCCGCCATAAACGTAAACTAAAACTGGGTATTTTTTGGATGCGTCAAAATTGCTAGGTTTGATTAATCGTGTGAATAAATTGGTTGTTCCATCGGCACTTTTTATGGTTTTGATTTCGGCAGTTCCCATCGTGTAGCCGTCATATTTATTAATGCTTTCTAACAAAGTTGTGGCTTTCAATTTTTTGTCATATAAAATTGATTTCGACGGGGTAGAATGGTTGGAATATTCGTCGAAAAAGTAGGTTCCCGCTGAATTTGCTGCGAAAGTATGAACGCCTTCGTCTTTTGTGATTAGGGTTTGTTTTCCATTTAAATCGACTTTAAATGCCAACATATTCGTGGCATTTTCACCCGTAGCTTTGAAATACATTTCTGTTCCAGTTGCATTTGAACCAATTATTTCTCGAAGTGGAAATTTATTTTGGGTCAATTGTTTGAGTAACTTTCCTTCAATAGAATAGTAATACAAGTTATTGAAGCCGTCTTTTTCTGAAATCCAAACAAAATTATTGGATTTGTTATTTGGGAAATAAGCAGCGTGTTCCGGTTCAACCCAATTTGGATTTTTTTCATTGAGGATTGTTCTCACAAAAAGTCCTGTTTCGGCGTTATAAACATTTAAATTCATATCGTTTTGCCCTCGATTTAATTCGGCAATAACAACAAATTTCTCATCGGGTGTCCAAGAAATATTGGTTAAATAATCATCCTGATTTCCTCTTGGTGCAATGAAAACCGTTTTTGAAGTTGCCAAATTATAAATGCCAACACGAGGTTTTTCGCTTTTTTGACCAATCATTGGGTATTTCAAATTCACCAATTTACCAGGGGTTTCCGTGATATCTAATAATGGATAATCGGAAACTTCGGTTTCGTCCTTTTGGTAAAATGCCATATAATTAGCTTTTGGCGACCAGAAAATTCCGCCACTAATTCCAAATTCACTTCTTGAAATGGCTTGTCCCGAAACGATATTAGAATCGGAATTGTTTGTAACGCTTACTTTTTCATTTTTGGAATTGGTAAAATAAAGGTTATTATTTTCTGTGAAAGCAAGGTTTTCTTTTGCGTTGTCAAAAGTTGCATTTTCAGAAGCTTCTGAAAGCGATGCGATTTTAACACCTGTTTTTGAAACGATATTATAACTGTAATAAGTAGTAGCATCTGTGACGATAAAAGTCGTAGCACCTTTCCATTCTAAACTTATAAAATTTTTGAGATTTGAATTTAAAGCTTTGTTCAAATCAGCAAGTGTAATTAATTCATTTGCAGCAATATTTGTAGCTTTTGAAAGTAATAATTTCTTACCAGAATCAGCGTAATATGTATAATTATCTGAATTTGGAATCCATTTAAAACCGCTTAATTTATCGGCTTTAAATTGGCGATTTTGCTGCATAACACTTTCTTCTAAAGTGAACTTTTTGGCTTGACCGAAAGTTGAAATTGTAAGAAAGCACGTTAATAGAAGTAAGATTTTAGTATTCATAATAGTTTTTTTGAGGTGTAAAAATATAAAAAAAGATAGAATAATGTTCTCAGTCTTTACGTCTGGCGCGGACTAAAGAAGCTAAAACTTACGGTTAAACACTTGGACTTCAAAGATACAAAACAAACTTTAAATTAAACCCAAAACCCGCAATAGAGTAAAACCGTTAGTGGCAGTTAATTTTTTATTGTCTTCTAAATCGTTTAAAAAATGTCCAGATTACTTCACAGGCATTCATATCTTGGCTTGTCTTTCCAATAATGGCTTCATTCAAATACTGATAACCTTGTGGCCAAGTATGTCCTCCATTTAAAACCACATAACTTACAACTTCGGTTCCGTTTGTTCCGCCTGAATAAACTCTTTGTTTTATCGTTGTTCCGTCGTTTGCAATGTCTGGTAAGTCTGTAACAGTTGGTGTAGAATTACAACCATTGATTGTTACCCATTTGTCTATGGCTTGGAAATGTGATAAAATAGTTCCTCCCGCTGTTCCTCCCGCTGTCATTTGTCCGCCTGTAAAAGGAACAAGAGGGTCGGTTGTTCCGTGAATATAAATTGCAGGAACTGGTTTGCCTGGATTACAACTTGTTGCAATCGTAGTTGCTTCAATTGTGGCAGCATCAACAGCAATTGCAGCAATTCGGATACTTAATTCACAGCCCAAACGTGAAGACATAAAACCACCATTAGAAATTCCTGTTGCGTAGATTTTTGTTCCGTCAACCGAATTATTTGTAATCATATAATCACACATTTGATTGAAAAAACTAACATCGTTAATTCCTAATTGATTTGGTGTTGTAGGTCTTCCATCGTTCCAATTATTTTGAATTCCTGCAGGATAAACTAAAACAACTTTGTCTCTGTCAGCGATAGTTTTGAAATTAGCAATGTTTATCATTCCTTCTGGTGTTCCACTTCCTCCGTGAATTGCAAAAATCATTGGCATTTTTCCAGCGTTGTTGTAACCTGTTGGAAGATATACGATAAAACTTCTTGCATTTCCGTCAACTGTTAAGTTTACTGTTTTTTGCTCACTTGGCTTGTCAGCTGGTGTAGATGAACTATCATCTTTGTTACACGAAAAAAGCGTAAATAAAATTGTTAGAATAAAAATTGTCTGTTTCATTATTTCTTTAAATTATTTTCAGGTTAGACTTTTCTGGTAGAGTTTGGTTTAATTTCTACTAACGTCAGTCTGTCTAATAACCCTTCGCGGGAGTTTTTATATTCGGACTCCTATCTTTGAAAAATTTCATATATGCAATTCTCAGCGACTTGTTTTAGGTTTTTAGACAGTCTGACGTTTTGGGGCTTTGCGATGGTGGGGCATTCAAAGCACAAATGCTCAATTAAACACCGATGCCAAATATACAAAAAAATGTTCAATTAAGCACTGTTGCCCCACTATTGCAAAACCCCTGTTAGCCGTTCGTTGTTTTATTTCGTTTCTTTGATGACTTGGCAATTTTGTTATAGTCAAGGCATAAGTTTAAGAAAAATTCAAAGTCTTTCCTGTCTTTAAATCCGTTTGGATTCATATAGCAATAACCTTTGTATTCTTTACCTTTCATCAACATTGTCTCATAACCATTTCGTTCTGAAAGTTCTTCCTGTCTGCTTGGGTCAAAACGCAACATTAAATTTTCGCCACTCACGCAAATACAAGTTTTTCCATTAACCATAAAATTTAGAACATTGAACATTTCTTTTTCTTCAATTTCAATGTTTGGAATTTCAGCAATATATTCTCTCACTTTGTTAACAAGATTTGTGTCGTAAGCCATAATCTAATTCTATTTTCGTGAATGAAGTCCAACTGTGTTGCCTTCGGTGTCAATGAATATTGATATACAGCCAAACTCGCCAATATTCATTTTTGGCTGCACAACTTTTCCGCCTGATTGTTCAATTCTTTTTTCTTCAGCAAGGCAATCTTTGGTTTCAAAATAGATAACTGTATTGTTACTACTTGGCACAAAGTCTGCTTTTTCTACCAAAGCACCTGAAATATTTGCACTTTCGTGGTTAAAAGGAAAAAGCGATTGTTTTCCCCATTCAATCGGAAGGTCTGTAAGCGTTAAATTAAAAACTGTTTCGTAGAATTTTTTTGCTCGGTCTAAGTTTGCTACATTAAGGTCAAACCAACCAACTGGATTTACATTTACCATTTTAATATTATTTTTTATTTTTTGCACTATTGCAATGCAAAGGTATATTAAGTCGAAACGACAAAATTGTAAAAATGGGACAAGGTTATTTTTTATCAAAAATCAAGGACATTTTTAAGTCGTCACCGAAAAACTCCTTTGGTGTCAATCCTGTAAATTCCTTGAAATCTTTTATAAAATGTGCTTGGTCAAAATATTCGTTTTCATAAGCCAAATCTGTTAGGCTTGTAATTTCTTGATTCAATAATGCTTTTAATGTTGTTTGAATTCTGATTATTTTTGCAAGTTGTTTTGGGCTTAAGCCAATGGAATCGGAAAATTTACGGGCTAATTGTCTTCGACTAATGTTACTGCTTTTTGAAAATTCGTTTACAGAAAATTGTCCATTTGAAGTATAAATAGTATCGATAGTTGAATTTACAACATTGTCAATTGTCTTTCTTTCTGCCAAAAGTTTAATTAAAAAGGTCTCAATGATTTGTATCTTTTCGGTTGTAGTGTTTGCATTTAGAATCCTTTGCTCAATTTCTAATCCCTTTTGTCCAAATAATTTTTCCAAAGGAACTGCTGTATTTTCCATTTCCTTTATTGGTATTGTTGCAAATGGTAGAAATCCGTTTGGTTTGAATTGCACCACAAAACTGCCTGTTACGCCAACTGGTTCAATTACATAAGGTTCTGTTAATTGTCCAATTAAGAAGCATTTTGGCAAAGTTGTAATTTCTCCACTTTTTGAATGGTGTTTGTAGGTGTCACCATAATGGAAAATCAATTTCATAGTGCCGTCTGGCACGATAGTGTTTTTGAGAGGTAAATTTTCTTTTTCACCATCTAATGTCCAATACCGCTTTACAAAAGCTGTCAGTTCAATATTTGGTTCATATGTTTTAGGATTTAACTGCATTGTTATATTTTGTACTGTGTCTTTTTACAATGACGCCTAACTTGTATATAGGTATGACAAAGTCAGACTTATCAACCCAAAATTGGGTCGCTTTGTCTGACAAACGTCATATTTATTTATTTTCAAATGTAGTTTTAAATATTCAATAAAGGCTTTGTTTTTCTAAAATATAAAAATCATCAAAACAATTCTTCCGTTAGCCCCGATTACTTCACTATACTTTTATTTTAATTGGAGTTCAGTGAATTTCATTTGAGGCGGTATCCTCGCAGCGAAGCGAAGAGATATAGCCGAAAGCGGGAATTGCAATTCCAAATACAAGAGGACAATTCGCTCCAAATGATACGTACTATTTTTATAAAAATATTGTGTTTTAAAACAGGTAATTTATAGCGTTCCCTCTTCACTTTCTTTGTCCAAATAATCTTGAACAATTTCAATAGCATTGGTTACGACATCGCTTAAAGCAGTAATGAAACTGCCATCTTCAACATTTTCAATGGCGTGTTTTATGGCTTCGGTTTCTATAGATATGATTTCGTGCGTTACCGTTTTTCCACTTTCTGAGATGCCTTCAAGAATTAGATTTATAATTTCTTGCTCGGTTCTTCCTCGCAAATATTTTTCTTGACGAATAATAATATGGTCAAACATTCTACCCGCAATTAAGCCACATTCTTTGATGTCTTCGTCACGACGATCGCCAACACCAGCAATGATTCCGATTTTTTTGGTTGCAGAAACACTTTGCAAATATTCTTCAACGCCTCTATATCCAGCTGGATTATGAGCAAAATCGATCAAAACTTTGAATTTCTTAAACTCAAAAATATTCATTCTACCTGGCGTTTGAGCGGCACTTGGAATAAATGTTTTTAGAGACAAACTAATATCATCGGTTTTGAAACCATATAAATAACTGGCTAAAGTTGCCGCTAGAACATTGGCAATCATAAACTTGGCTTTTCCGCCAAGAGTCAACGGCACGTGAGTAGCGCGTTCAATTCTGATTTTCCATTCTCCTTTTTTGATGGTTATAAAACCATTTTCATAAACGGCGACTGTTTTACCTTCGGCACATAATTTTTTGATTAATGGATTGTCTTCCGATAAACTGAAATACGCCACATTACAACTTAATTCTCCGCCAATTTTCACACAATGTTCATCATCAGCATTTAGAATTGCCCAACCACTTTTTCTAACACTTTTGGCAACTGTTGCTTTTACTCGTGCTAAATCTTCAAGCGTATGAATATCACTTAATCCTAAATGGTCTTCTTGAATATTGGTAATAATAGCAATGTCACATTTACTAAAACCTAATCCAGAACGTAAAATTCCACCTCTTGCGGTTTCTAAAACAGCAAATTCTACTGTAGGATCTCGCAATACATATTCGGCACTTATTGGTCCTGTTGTATCGCCCTTTTC
The DNA here is from genome assembly GCA_044373975.1 of Flavobacterium sp. Classification (GTDB taxonomy): domain Bacteria; phylum Bacteroidota; class Bacteroidia; order Flavobacteriales; family Flavobacteriaceae; genus Flavobacterium. The sequence goes on from JBILPJ010000070.1 coordinate 6,553, forward strand.
CATCATGTGGTTTTGAATATAGATTCCATCAGATGTTGTAAAGCCTACTTTATAACCATTGTTTTTCACAATATGAGCTAAAAGTCTAGTTGTGGTGGTTTTTCCATTGGTACCTGTAACGGCAATTATAGGAATTCGACACGATTTTCCCGGGGGATAAAGCATATCGATTACTGGCGAAGCAACATTTCTTGGCAATCCTTCAGAAGGGGCAAGGTGCATTCTGAATCCTGGCGCCGCATTGACTTCAAGAATAACACCGCCATTTTCCTTTAAAGGTTGCGTTAAATTTTCTGCCATAATATCCACGCCGCAAACGTCAAGACCAATTACTCTTGAAATACGTTCTGCAAGGAATATATTTTCTGGATGCATCATATCGGTTACATCCACGGAAGTGCCGCCAGTACTAAGATTTGCAGTAGATTTTAAGAATACAATTTCCTCATTTGCAGGAATTGTTTCCAAAGTATAATTCAAACGTTCCAATAAATCTTCGGTATCTCGATCGACATCAATTTGTGTCAATACATTTTCATGTCCATAACCTCTTCTTGGGTCGAGATTTGTAATGTCAATTAACTCTTGAATGTTATTTTTTCCGTTTCCAACAACGTGTGCAGGAACTCTTTTGGCGGCAGCTACCAATTTATTATCGATAACTAATATTCTAAAATCGAAACCAGTTATGAATTTTTCTACAATAATTCGTCTGCTATATTCTTTGGCGAAAGCTAATCCAGAAACAGCATCTTCCCAATTGGTAACATTTATAGAAGCTCCTTTTCCGTGATTTCCATCAAGAGGTTTCAAAACAATTGGGTATCCAATTTTTTCTATGGTCGCAGCCAAATCTTCTTCGTCAACACAAATACTTCCGCTTGCCACGGGAATAGATGCCATGTCTAACATTTTCTTTGTTAGTTCTTTATTGCAAGCAATATCTACTGCAATACTTGATGTTTTGCAGGTAATTGTTGCCTGAAATCGCATTTGATTGATTCCATATCCAAGTTGAACTAAGGAATTAGTTCCCAATCGAATCCAAGGAATATCTCTTGCAACGGCTTCTTCAACAATACTTCCAGTACTTGGTCCAAGGCGAACACGCTCTCTGATTTCACGCATTTTTTGTAAATCGGCTTGCAAATCGTATTCGGTTCCTGCAATTAACGCTTCGGCAATTGCAACTGCAGATTCAGCAGCAAAAAGACCTACATTTTCTTCGGTATAACTAAAAACTACATTATAGGTTCCTGGTGTTTTGGTTTCGCGAGTTCTTCCAAAACCTGTTTCCATTCCTGCTAAAGTTTGAATTTCGAGTGCAATATGTTCAATAACATGTCCCATCCAAGTACCTTTATCGATTCTTGAAAAGAAACCGCCTCTACAACCTTCAGAACAACGATGTTCAATCATTGATGGGAATTGTGCTTCAATTCGTTCTCTGAAACCTTCAATTTTGTTGGTTGGAAATTCTTCCATTTCTTCTAAATCCAAACGCATTTGAATTAGTTTTTTTCTTTGAACACTCCAAATATTTGGACCTCGAAGTGCTTGTATTTTTAGGATTTTCATAATATCGATTTAGGAATGTTAATTGATTTGGGTTATTTATTTTCTAAATGTAAGTAGTATTTGTTGAATTACGATAATAATTCTTTATAATATTTAATTTCATTAGAAATAATAATTTTAAATGTTGATTTTCATTTGCAATATTTCATTTTTTGGTTATTTTTACCAAATGAACATACAAGGAAAATTAATAATTATAGGTGGTGCAGTTGATAAAGGAAGTTTCACAGAAACGGATTTAGATAAAAACGCAACAATCAATTTAAACTTTTTTGAAACTGGAATTTTGAAAAGAATTTTAGTGGAATCGAAACATAAGGAATTATCAAGAATCGAAATAATTACAACGGCTTCCAAAGTCCCAAAAGAAATTGGACCTGAATATGTAAAAGCATTTAACTCGTTAGGAGCTACAAATGTTGATGTTTTATATATTGAAAAAAGAGAACAAGCAATGGATTCCGAAATTCTTGAACGTTTGAAAGCTGCTGATGTAGTAATGTTAACTGGTGGAGACCAACTTCGATTGACCTCAATTCTTGGTGGCACTCCTTTCCACGATATATTATTGGATAAATATTTAAATGAAGAATTTATTTACGCTGGAACTTCTGCCGGAGCTGCTGCGGCATCAAATACTATGATTTATCAAGGAAGTAGTTCCGAAGCATTATTGAAAGGGGAAGTTAAAATTACAAGTGGTTTGGGACTTATTGATAATGTAGTAATTGACACTCATTTCGTGCAACGGGGAAGAATCGGAAGATTATTTCAATCGGTTGTGGGAAATCCAAAAGTTTTAGGAATTGGTCTCGGAGAAGATACTGGATTATTGATAACTCATAATAATCGAATGGAAGCAATTGGTTCTGGATTGGTTATTTTGGTTGACGGACGTGAGATTAAAGATACAAATTTAACAGAAGTAGAATTGGGTCAACCCATATCAATTTCGCATTTGGTAACGCATGTTATGAGTAAATACGACACGTTTGATTTGGATACTTATAAAATGACAATTCAAAGTTCTCAATATATTAATTCGTAAGAATACTAATTATTTTATCTTATGAAACTAATTATTCACGGTGGTTTTTTCTCTGAATCTTCTACAAATGCTGAAACTAAAGTAGCCAAACAAGAGGCTTTAGAGCGAATTGTTAAGAATTCCTTTGACTATTTAAAGTCACATTCAGCTTTGGAAACAGTTGTTTTTGCAGTTTCTCAATTGGAAGACGATGAATTGTTCAATGCAGGAATTGGATCGCAAATCCAAAGTGATGGAAAAATTAGAATGAGTGCTGCTTTAATGGATGGTTTCTCCCAAAAAATGAGCGGCGTAATTAATATTGAAGAAGTAAAAAATCCTATTCAAGTTGCCGCTACATTACTGCCATTTGATGACAGAATTTTGGGTGGAAGTGGAGCGACCAATTTTGCAAGACAACACGGTTTTGAGAAATTCTCTACAGAAATTCCACAACGAAAAGCAGAATATGAAGCTAAATTAAAATCATTAGGAACTGGAACTGTAGGTTGTGTGGCTTTGGATAAAGACGGTAAACTTGCGGTTGGAACTTCAACTGGCGGAAAAGGCTTTGAAATACCTGGTCGAATATCTGATTCTGCAACTGTGGCAGGAAATTATGTCAATGAATTTTGTGGTGTTAGTTTGACTGGAGTAGGAGAGGACATTGTGAGTAATGCAACCGCAGCAAAAATTGTAACTCGTGTAACCGATGGATTTACTTTAGAAATGGCTTTCGATAAAACTTTTTCAGAGTTAAAACCCTACGATGGTTTTGCAGGTGCTATTGCTATAGATAATTTAGGAAATATGTTTCATCAAGATTCACATCCAAGTATGGTTTTTGCCAGTTTTGATGGTGAAAATTTTGAGGTATTCAATTAATAAACTAAAATTTTAAAACAACAAAAAACCCATTCTTTTGAATGGGTTTTTTTATAGTAAGTAAGTTTAAATATTGTTTATAAAACGTTTATTTTACTTTATTAAGTACAGCTTTGAATGCTACTGGGTGGTTCATCGCTAAATCTGCAAGAACTTTTCTGTTCAATTCGATGTTATGCTTTTTGATTTTCCCCATAAATTGTGAATAAGACATTCCTTCCAATCTAGCTCCAGCGTTAATACGTTGAATCCATAAAGCACGGAAATTTCTTTTATTCACTTTTCTGTCACGGTAAGCGTAGCACATTGCTTTCTCTACCGCATTTTTCGCAACTGTCCAAACGTTTTTACGTCTTCCAAAGAAACCTTTGGCTTGCTTCATTATTTTTTTTCTTCGTGCTCTTTTAGCAACTGAATTTACCGATCTTGGCATAATTTTACTGTTTTTTTGTAGCAGGCGTCCCGAATTTAATCAAGGGAACTTAATGGCCATACTCCAAGGTTATTAAATTTAATTTTAACCTAAAGAATTTTTTAATTGATAATTGACAATTGATAATTAATTATCCATTATCAATTGTGCATTGTGCATTGTCAATTATTAAATAATTCTTAATTGTTGTTTGATACTTTTCATATCTGTTTTGTGAACTAACGCTGAGTGTGTCAAAGCTAATTTACGTTTTTTAGATTTTTTAGTCAAGATGTGACTTTTAAAAGCATGCTTTCTTTTAATCTTTCCAGAACCAGTAACTTTAAATCGTTTCTTGGCGCTAGATTTGGTTTTCATTTTAGGCATTTTTTCCTAGTGTTTAATTTATTCTTACTTACTATCGTGTTGTCTAA
>JBILPJ010000227.1:0-3405 GCA_044373975.1 Flavobacterium sp.
CAAGTTTCATTAGAAAATAATGCAGTTTTTGGTCAACAAACCCGAAGATTTATGGGTTTCAATGTAGAGCATAAAATATCAGAAAAGTTTTTGGTAGGAGCTACATTTTTAAAAATGACAGAAAAACCGTTTACTCAAAAATCGAGTTACGGACAAGAATCGGTGAATAATACTATTTTCGGATTCAATACTAATTTTTCTACCGAAGTTCCCTTTTTTACAAGATTAGTAAATAAATTACCAAACGTAGATACTGATGTTCCTTCTAATTTATCATTTAGAGGTGAAATTGCTTTCTTAAAACCAGACACTCCACAGGCAGATAAATTTCAAGGAGAATCAACCATTTATGTAGATGATTTCGAAGGTTCTCAAACTTCAATTGACATGCGATCGCCCTTTTCATGGACGTTATCATCTACTCCGGAAAAATCACCTACAAGTTCGTACGATTTCAATGCTACTGCTACCGATTTGAGTTATGGTTATAAACGAGCAAAATTATCATGGTATAGTATTGACCCAACGTTTTATGCTTCACGCCCTTCTGGATTGAGTATTCAAGATATTTCATTCAATTCAACAAGACGAATTTACAGTGAGGAATTGTATCCTGCAACTGATATTGCTATTGGACAAACACAAGTAGTCAATACTTTAGATTTATCCTATTATCCAAAAGAACGAGGTTCTTATAATTATAATCCAGCCGCTTCCGCAACAAATGAATTGCCAAATCCCCAAGGAAATTTTGGAGGAATTATGCGTTCATTAAATTCAACTAACTTTGAACAAAGTAATGTTGAATATTTACAATTTTGGGTTTTAGATCCTTATTACGATCCTGGAAATTTAGCAAACGAAACCGCAGCATCAAATACTGGAAGAATCTATTTTAACCTTGGTTCTATCTCGGAAGATGTTTTAAAAGACGGAAGAAAGCAATTTGAAAATGGACTTGGGCCTGACCAAATATTGGTTACGCCACAGCCAATTTGGGGGAATATTCCAGCATCGCAATCTTTGATTTATGCCTTTGACACGAATGCTGCTAATAGAGCCAACCAAGATATCGGTTTAGACGGTTTAAATAATAATGACGAAGCAACAAAGTTTCCTGATTTTTCAGGTGTTCAAGATCCTTCATCTGATGACTATGAATATTTTTTAGCTGCAGAAGGGTCAGTTCAAGATCGATATAAAAATTACAACGGAACACAAGGAAATTCCCCTGTAGAAGTTACCGATTCAAATAGAGGTTCATCAACTGTTCCAGATGTGGAAGACATCAACCGCGACAATACTATGAATACCATTAATGGGTATTATGAATACAGTATTGATTTGCATAAAAATATGACCATTGGAGTAGATCGATATGTAACCGATATTAGAGAAACGGATGCCGCAAATTTACCGGCTGGAGCCAATGCAACTAAAGCAAGATGGATTCAATTTAAAATTCCTATTTCTCAACCAGAAAACACAATTGGTGGAATTTCAGATTTCAGATCAATTAGTTATATGCGAATGTTTATGACAGGTTTCAGTGATAATTTGACTGTTCGTTTTGGTGCTTTGGATTTAGTGAGAGGAGAATGGAGACGCTATACCAATACGTTAGATGCAACGGATACAAATCCAACTGATGACCAAATTGATTTTGATGTTTTAGCTGTAAATATTCAAGAAAATGGAAGTAGAAGTCCAATTCGTTACGTGTCGCCTCCAGGAGTTGTTCGTGAGCAGTTGTATAATAGCAATACCGTAATCAATCAAAACGAACAGGCATTGGCAATGAGAGCTGGTGGAGAAGGATTGCAATCTGGAGATTCAAGAGCAGTTTTCAAGAATGTAAGTGTAGATATGCGTCAATATAATAACTTAAAAATGTTTTTGCACGCTGAAGCACTTCCTGCACCTTCTGACCCTACGCCGCTTCAAGATGATCAAATGGTTGGTTTTATCCGATTTGGAAATGACTTTACTCAAAACTTTTACCAAGTTGAAATTCCATTAAAAATAACTGCCGAAGGAGCAACAACAGCCGAAGATATTTGGCCAGATGTAAATGAAATTAACCTTCCTTTATCACTATTAACTCAATTGAAAATATTGGCAATGGGCGGCAATGCTCCTGCTGAAGATGCAAACGGAATTCGATATATTGATGATGATGTTTTGGATCCTTCATTAGCAACAAATACAAGTAGAGGGAAATTGAGACTAGGAATTAGAGGAAATCCTAATTTTGGATTGGTTCGTACTTTAATGGTTGGTATTAAAAGTAAGGAAACAAATACAAGTACTATTCGTGGTGAAGTTTGGTTCAATGAACTTCGATTGTCTGGAATGGATAACAAAGGTGGAATGGCGGCAGTTGTAAACATAGACACCAATTTAGCCGATTTGGCAACAATTTCTGCCACTGGAAAGAAAAGTACAGCAGGTTTTGGTTCATTAGAACAAGGTCCAAATGAAAGAAGTCGCGAAGATATTTTTCAATACAATTTTGTTTCTAATTTAAGTATTGGAAAATTATTGCCTAAAAAATGGGGAATCAATTTGCCTTTCAATTATGCTGTTGGCGAAGAAATCATTACACCATTATACGATCCATTCAATCAAGATATTAAATTGCAACAATTGATTAATATTACTACAAATCAAGATGAGAAAGACAATATAAGAGATAGAGCAATTAATTATACAAAGCGAAAAAGCATAAATTTTATTGGAGTTAAAAAAGAAAGAGGAGAAAAACAAAAGCCTCATGTTTATGATCCTGAAAATTTAACGTTGTCCTATTCTTATAATGAAGTGGATCGTCATGATTTTGAAATTGAGAGTTATATGGACAAACAAGTCAATACAACAGTTGATTATGCCTATACATTTCAGCCAAAACCATTTGAGCCATTCAAGAAAACCAAATTTTTCAAAAAAAGTGATTATTGGAAATTATTGAGTGATTTTAATTTTAATTATTTACCTACTAATATCTCATTTAGTTCAAATATTATCAGACAATACAACAGACAAGAATTCCGTCAAGTGGAAGTTGCAGGAATTGGATTAGATCCTTTATACAGAAGAAATTTCTTATTTAATTATCAATATGGGTTCAATTATAATTTGACGAAATCTTTGAAATTAAACTTCACGGCATCATCAAATAATATTGTAAGAAACTATTTAGATGAAAATAATGTTCCTGATAACACCGTTACTATTTGGGATGATTATTGGAATGTTGGAGATCCAAATCAGCACACACAACAATTGACAGTGAATTATGATTTACCAATTAATAAAATTCCATTATTTAGTTTTGTGAAATCCACTTATTCCTATACAGGAAATTACAGTTGGCAAAAAGCATCAAACGCTTTGTCGTCGGTTGAA
>JBILPJ010000228.1:0-3395 GCA_044373975.1 Flavobacterium sp.
AATCACTTCAGAAGTTATTGCTACCAATTCTCGTAAACCAATTTTTGGTTACAGAGCGATGATTATGTCAATTCTTGCAATTGCATTTTTATCAACAATCGTTTGGGGTCACCATATGTTTATCTCAGGAATGAATCCATTTTTAGGTTCTGTGTTTACTTTTACAACTTTGTTAATTGCAATTCCATCTGCTGTAAAAGCATTTAATTATATCACAACTCTTTGGAAAGGGAACTTGCAATTAAACCCTGCAATGTTGTTCTCAATTGGATTAGTTTCAACATTTATTACAGGAGGTTTAACAGGAATTATACTTGGAGATAGTACGTTAGACATCAATGTTCACGATACTTATTTCGTTGTCGCTCACTTTCACTTAGTAATGGGTATTTCTGCACTTTACGGAATGTTTGCTGGAATTTATCATTGGTTTCCTAGAATGTTCGGAAGAATGTTGAACAAAAACCTTGGATATGTTCACTTTTGGGTAACTGCAATTTGTGCTTATGGGGTATTTTTTCCAATGCACTTTATAGGAATGGCAGGTTTACCAAGACGTTATTATACTAATACGAACTTCCCATTATTTGATGATTTACAAAACGTAAATGTATTAATTACGACTTTCGCTTTAATTGGTGGTGTTTTCCAATTGGTATTTTTATACAATTTCTTTGTAAGTATTTTCTACGGTGAGAAATCAGTTCAAAATCCTTGGAAATCAAATACTTTAGAATGGACTGCGCCTGTAGAACATATACATGGAAACTGGCCAGGAGAAATTCCTCACGTACACAGATGGCCTTATGATTATAGCAAACCAGGTCACGATGAAGATTTCGTTCCTCAAAATGTACCAATGAAAGAAGGTGAAGAAGTTTTACATCACTAAAATTCTAACTAATTTATATAAAATGCCTTTCTCCCGAAACTTCGGGATGGAAAGGCATTTTTATTTGCTCATAACTTTCCTATATTTGTAATATGAATGAAAACTTAGATCCTACAAATCAGAATTTAAATCCCGAAGAACTTGATCTCGAAAAAAGATTGAGGCCGCTTTCATTTGATGATTTTGCGGGTCAAGATCAAATATTAGAAAACCTAAAAGTTTTTGTCGAAGCAGCAAATCAAAGAAACGAAGCGTTAGACCATACACTTTTTCACGGACCTCCTGGTTTAGGAAAAACTACTTTGGCAAATATTTTAGCCAATGAGTTGGGCGTGGGAATAAAAATAACTTCAGGTCCTGTTCTTGACAAGCCTGGAGATTTAGCGGGTTTATTGACCAATCTCGATGAAAGAGATGTTTTATTTATTGATGAAATTCACCGTTTGAGTCCAATAGTTGAAGAGTATTTATATTCTGCAATGGAAGATTTCAAAATCGATATTATGATTGAATCAGGACCCAATGCCCGTTCGGTTCAAATCAATTTAAACCCTTTTACATTAGTTGGAGCCACAACACGTTCAGGATTGTTAACCGCACCAATGCGGGCTCGTTTTGGAATACAAAGCCGCTTGCAATATTACACAACTGAACTTTTAACTACAATTGTTGAGCGAAGTTCAGCCATCATAAAAATGCCTATCACTATGGAAGCTGCGATTGAAATTGCAGGAAGAAGTAGAGGAACGCCAAGAATTGCAAATGCACTTTTGCGACGCGTTCGTGATTTTGCACAAATCAAAGGAAATGGAAAAATCGACATTGAAATTGCACGATATTCACTAAAAGCGTTGAATGTTGATGCCCACGGTTTGGACGAAATGGACAACAAAATCTTAACCACCATAATTGATAAATTCAAAGGTGGGCCAGTCGGTTTATCAACATTGGCTACAGCTGTTTCTGAAAGTAGCGAAACCATTGAAGAAGTTTACGAACCCTTTCTAATCCAAGAAGGCTTTATAATGAGAACGCCACGAGGTCGTGAAGTTACCGAAAAAGCATACACACATTTAGGAAGAATCAAAGGCAACATTCAAGGAGGACTTTTTTAATTTGGAGCTATTCCTGCTGTCCGTTGTATCCACGCAAAAAAGCGTGGGATGCCACTTCCATCAGGGCTAAAAACGTTCCCATTCCATAAGATGATTTTATTGTAATTTAGATTTATAGAACCAAAATCAAAATATACAAGCTACATAAAATCCGAAGCCAAGCGCCTCGGGTTTTTGTCTTGTGGAATATCCAAAGCAGGTTTTTTAGAACAAGAAGCACCACGATTGGAAAATTGGTTGAACAAAAACCAACACGGACAAATGTCCTATATGGAAAATAATTTTGAAAAACGTCTTAATCCCACTTTACTGGTTGATGATGCCAAAAGTGTCGTTTCATTATTGTTAAATTATTATCCATCGGTAATACAAAATCCTGAAAGCTATAAAATTTCCAAATATGCTTACGGGCAAGATTATCATTTTGTAATCAAAGAAAAACTCAAAGAATTACTATTTTCCATTCAATCAAATATCGGGGAAGTTTCTGGTCGTGCTTTTGTAGATTCAGCACCAATTCTCGATAAGGCTTGGGCTGCCAAAAGTGGCTTGGGTTGGATTGGCAAAAACAGTAATTTATTGACCCAGCAAGTCGGTTCGTTTTATTTTATCGCAGAACTCATAATCGATTTAGAATTGGAATACGATTATGCCACAACAGACCATTGCGGAACCTGCACAGCTTGTATTGATGCGTGTCCAACAGAAGCAATCGTAGCGCCTTATATAGTAGATGGTAGTAAATGTATTTCCTATTTCACTATCGAACTCAAAGAAAATATTCCCCCTGAAATGAAAGGAAAATTTGATGATTGGGTTTTCGGCTGCGATATTTGTCAGGATGTTTGCCCTTGGAATAAATTTTCAAAACCACATAAAGAACCATTATTCAATCCAAATCCTGAGTTGCTTTCCATGTCAAAAAAAGATTGGGAAGAAATCACAGAAGAAACTTTTAAAGTTGTTTTTAATAAATCGGCTATAAAGCGAACAAAATTTGAAGGGTTAAAAAGGAATATTGAATTCTTAAAATAGACTTATTTCATCTTTTCTTTCTATACGATTTTACAACTGCAGTTGAAATAAAATAGCTTAAAACTGCTATTATTCCACTAATAATTATACTGCCGATAAAAAGAGTTATCCCAGTTTTACCTAAATTGTCGTTCCAATTTTCTAATTTAAAATCTATAGAATTACCTGTAATAATGACTCCAGTTTTATAACTTAGATATAAAAAAAACGGACTTGTAAATGGATTCGAAATTATGCTGGCTGCAATTGCTATCAATAAGTTGAATTTTATAAATCTACTCAACAATAAAACCAAAGGAGTTCCAAAACCAAAAGTTGGAAATACACTGATAAATGTTCCAATTGCTGCTCCC
>JBILPJ010000071.1:0-10739 GCA_044373975.1 Flavobacterium sp.
TACTTCAAGTAAATGGCGAAAATAATACTTCTCAAGTTGTGGCTTACATAGATGATTTTTTATATTCGGGAGCTGCACCTGCACCTGCAAATAACACCTTGGTTTGGAGTGACGAATTTGATGGAAACGGTACAATAAATAGTTCTAAATGGTTTCCTCAAACTCAACTTCCTGATGGGAATAGTTGGTATAACGGTGAGCGACAACATTACACCAATCGGCAAGATAATTCTAACATTATTAATGGCGTTTTAAATATTGTTGCAAAAAAAGAAACTTTTAGAGATCAAGGCAAAACGAAACAATATACTTCTGCACGATTAAATTCAAAATTTGCATTTAAATATGGACGAGTAGAAGCACGTGCCAAATTACCTTTAGGAGCTGGAACATGGCCTGCTATTTGGATGCTTGGAAAAAATATTATTGAACCTGGCGGATATTGGACAAGCAACTTCGGAAGTGTTGGCTGGCCCGCCTGTGGGGAAATTGATATTATGGAACATTGGGGAACCAATCAAAATTATGTTCAAAGTGCAATGCACACTCCTTCGAGTTCTGGAAGTACTGTAAACCTGGACGGGCAAACAATTCCAACAGCTTCATCACAATTTCATATATATTCCCTTGAATGGTCAGCTACAAGTATGATTTTCAGCGTAGATAATGTAGTTCATTATGTTTATAATCCTGCAGTTAAAAACGCAAGTACTTGGCCTTTTGATGCAGAGCAATACCTATTACTAAATGTAGCAATTCAATCAAGTATTGCAACAAATTTTGTACAATCTGCAATGGAAGTTGATTATGTTAGAGTCTATCAACAAGGTCCTTTAGCTACTGCAAATACTACAAAACCTAAAGATTTGGTTTTATTTCCTAATCCTGCTAAGGACAAACTAAATCTAAAAATTAAAGATAATCAAATTGGAAGTCAAGTGATAATTTATTCTATTTTGGGTCAAGAATTAAATTCTTATATTCTAAATACAGAGGAAACTATTTTAGATATTTCACACTATCAAAACGGAATGTACCTTTTGAAAATAAATACAAATTCAGGCATTCAAACGTATAAATTTATTAAAGAATAATTGTGTTTAAAATCACTGCCATTTCTTCTTGCATTTTTAAAGCTTCTGCCCTTGCTTTTTCAGCAAAATCAGTTCCATTAGAAGCATAAATTATCGCTCGTGAAGAATTAATTAGCAATCCCACATTCGCATTCATTCCGTATTTGCATACCTCCGAAAGGCTTCCACCTTGTGCGCCAACACCGGGAACAAGCAAAAAACTATCAGGGACAATTTTGCGAATTTCAGTGAAATATTCCGCTTTTGTAGCACCTACAACATACATCAGGTTTTCGGAATTTTTCCAAGTTTTTGATGTTTCCAAAACCTGTTTGTATAATTCCCTTCCTCCCGAGACTTCGGGAACTTTCAACGTTTGGAAATCAAAAGCGCCTTCATTAGAAGTCAAAGCCAACATAATCGTATGTTTATTCTCGAAAGCCAAAAAGGGTTCAACCGAATCTTTTCCCATATACGGGGCAACAGTTACGCTGTCAAAATTCAAATCTTCAAAGAACGCTTTAGCATACATCGAGGAAGTATTTCCAATATCGCCACGTTTTGCATCGGCAATGGTGAAGATTTCAGGATGTTTTTCGTTGATATAATTAATTGTTTTTTGCAATGACATCCAACCTTTAATTCCATACGCTTCATAAAAAGCAGTGTTTGGTTTGTAGGAAACTGCTAAATCGTGCGTTGCATCAATAATCGCCTTATTGAATTCGAAAATCGGGTCTTCTAATGCTAATAAATGAGGTGGAATTTTATTCAAATCAACGTCCAAACCAATACATAGGAATGATTTTTTGATTTTGATTTGGTTGATTAGATTTTCTATAGTCATTGTTGTGTGTTTAACCGCAAAGTTCGCAAAGTTTTTCGCAAAGTTCGCAAGGAAATTCTATTTTTTAGCCACGAATTCACGAATTAAAATTTTTAATACGTGACCCGAACAAAAGCGAACAGGCGAAGCAATTCTATTAAATTGTAAATATTCTGATTTTTCTATTCACATTTTCCCACAGTTGAAACTGTGGGCTATGATTGTGCTTAAACGTTTGATACATTGCCAACGGTTTCAACCGTTGGATTTTTTTGTGTTTGACCGTTTTATACATTTTCCCACGTTTGAAACTGTAGGCTATGCTTGTGTTTTACCTTTTCAAACATTGCCAACGGTTTCAACCGTTGGATTTATTTATGTTGTACCGTTTCAAACATTGCCCACGGTTTCAACCGTGAGATTTTTTTGTATTAAATCGTTTCATACATTTTCCAAAGGTTTCAACCGTTGGATTTTTTTTGTGTTTGACCGTTTGATACATTGCCAATGGTTTCAACCGTTGGATTTTTTTTGTATTAAATCGTTTCATACATTTTCCCAAGGTTTCAACCGTTGGATTTTTTTGTATTTGACCGTTTTATACATTTTCCCACAGTTGAAACTGTGGGCTATGATTGTCTTTGACTAATTCTATTATCTCTTCATCGCCTTAAAAAACCTCGCTCGCTTCTTTCAATTTCTCCATGTTATTCACCAATTGCAATTCATCTACAATTTTCTGAATATCACCATTCATAATGTTTCCTAAATCATATAGAGTCAATCCCACACGGTGATCGGTAACTCGTCCTTGAGAATAATTATAAGTTCTAATTTTTGCCGAACGGTCTCCAGAACTCACTTGCGATGTACGTTTTGTAGCATCTTCCGCTTGTTTTTTTGCCAATTCTTGTTCGTATAAACGAGAACGCAAAACGCCCATCGCCTTATCTTTATTCTTATGTTGCGATTTTTGATCCTGACATTGCGCCACCAATCCTGTTGGAATATGCGTCAATCGAACTGCCGATTTCGTGGTATTTACCGATTGTCCTCCAGGTCCTGACGAACAGAAAAAATCCACACGAACATCGTTCATATCAATTTGAACGTCAAACTCTTCGGCTTCTGGAAGCACCATAACCGTAGCTGCCGAAGTGTGAACACGACCTTGCGTTTCCGTTTGTGGTACGCGTTGCACACGGTGAACACCCGCTTCAAATTTCAAAGTTCCGTAAACATCTTCGCCTGTAACTTCAAAAATCACCTCTTTGAAACCACCCGAAGTTCCCTCATTCATATCCACAACCGAAGTTCTCCAACCTCTATTTTCACAATATTTTGTGTACATTCTAAACAAATCTCCAGCAAAAATACTCGCTTCATCGCCACCCGTTCCGGCACGAATTTCCACCATCACATTTTTCGCATCTTCCTCGTCTTTCGGAATCAATAAAAACTTAATTTCATCCTCCAACGCAGGCAATCTTTCCTTCGCTTCTTCCAATTGCATTTTCGCCATTTCGGTCATATCCGCATCACTTCCATCGGAAATAATCTCGTTTGCTTCGTCAATATTTGCCATCAAAACGACGTATTCATCGCGTTTTTCGGCAAGCGCTTTCAATCCTTTATATTCCTGATTCAATTGCACATAACGCTTTTGATCGCTAATCACATCGGGCTGAATAATCAAATCCGAAATCTCATCGAAACGCTGTTTTACTATTTGAAGTCTGTCTAACATCTTGTTTTTTCCTTAATTAAGTCAGCAAATTTACAAAAAATAGTTGATACTATAAAGCAAACCCGATTTCGATTTTTTTGAAGCTATCTCCCGCTGTCCGCTGTATCCACGCTAAAAAGCGTGGGATGCCGCTTCCACCTGCCTACCGGCAGGCAGGTCTGGGCTAGGGGTTTTGAACTATAATTTACAATCCTTATTAAATTTCATAATTCCAATAACAAGTACTCGTTTTACAAGATTCTAAAAATATTAAAAATTGTATTGAATTAATACTTTATTTCATTTTTTGTCCAGTAAAATAATAAACCGAAATTACTATGTAAAGCAGAGAAGCTCCTAATTTAAATCGAAAAAAGCTGCCTCAAAAAATTGAGACAGCTTTTCCATTAAATCTTTAAAGAAATTGATTTGTAATTTATCTATTTGCGGTAAAAAAGTCAAGCATCATTACTTTGTCCCAAGCAGCTACAAAATCATTTACAAATTTTTGTTTCGCATCATTACTAGCATACACTTCTGCAATTGCTCTAAGTTCTGAATTTGAACCAAAAATTAAATCAGCACGAGTTGCAGTCCATTTTGACATTCCAGTAATTCTATCTTTTCCTTCAAATATCTCTTTTTCGTCATTAGTAGCAGTCCAAACTGTACTCATATCTAAAAGATTAACAAAAAATTCATTCGATAATTGGTCTTTTTCAGCAGTAAAAATACCGTGTTTTGACGCATCAAAATTTGCATTTAGCGAACGTAAACCACCCACTAAAACTGTCATTTCTGGTGCAGATAATGTCAGTAATTGTGCCTTATCAACCAATAAAGCTTCTGTTGCAACAGAATATTTTGTTTTCAAGTAGTTACGAAAACCGTCAGCAGTCGGTTCTAATACTGCCATACCCTTTATATCCGTTTGCTCTTGAGTAGCATCCATTCTTCCTGGTGTAAATGGAACATTTACTTCAAATCCAGCATTTTTTGTTGCAGTTTCCACTCCGTAAACTCCTGAAAGAACTATTAAATCTGCCATAGAAATTTTTCTTGAAGCACTTTTGGCATTGAAATTTTTCTGAATATTTTCAAGAACTGGCAACACTTTATACAACTGTTTTGGATTATTGGCTTCCCAATGTTTTTGTGGTTCTAAACGAATTCTTGCACCGTTTGCACCACCTCTTCTGTCGGATGCCCGATAAGTAGAAGCCGAAGCCCACGCGGTAGAAACTAATTCATTAATAGATAATCCTGATTTTGCAATCTCCGCTTTCAAAGCCTTAATATCTTTATTATTCACTACTTCGTAATTAAGAGCTGGGATTGGATCTTGCCAAATTAAATCTTCTGTCGGAGCTTCTGGTCCAAGATATGTGGTTTTAGGTCCCATATCACGGTGTGTTAATTTAAACCAAGCTTTTGCAAATGCAACTTCAAATTCCTTTGGATTATCATAAAAACGTTTTGAAATTTTAGCATATTCAGGATCGAAACGGAACGATAAATCAGTTGTTAACATAGTTGGTAGATGCTTTACGTTTGGATCAAAGGCATCTGGAATAAATGCTTGTCCGTTTTTTGCTACCCATTGGTGAGCGCCAGCAGGACTTTTTGTTAATTCCCACTCATTATCGTATAAGATTTTGAAAAATCCAAAATTCCATTGTGTCGGTTTTCCTGTCCAAGTAACTTCTAATCCAGATGAAATAGCGTCTG
Source organism: Flavobacterium sp. (assembly GCA_044373975.1). Taxonomy (GTDB): domain Bacteria; phylum Bacteroidota; class Bacteroidia; order Flavobacteriales; family Flavobacteriaceae; genus Flavobacterium. Next base: position 5,354 of record JBILPJ010000071.1, read on the forward strand.
TTCCTTTACCTGATTTGTAAGCGCTTTTCCATCCTAAACCTTGTTCTTCAATTCCAGCAGCTTCAGGTTCTGCACCTACATTACTAGCTGATCCTTTACCGTGTGTTTTACCAAAAGTATGTCCGCCAGCATTTAATGCAGTAGTTTCTTCATCGTTCATTCCCATTCTTCCGAATGTTTCTCTTATGTCTTTTGCTGCTAATAATGGATCAGGATTTCCTCCAGGACCTTCTGGGTTTACGTATATCAATCCCATTTGAACTGCTGCCAAAGGATTTTCTAGCTTTCTACCTTCAGAGTAACGCTTCTCGTCTAGCCATTTGGTTTCTGAACCCCAATATACATTCGATTCTGGCTCCCAAACATCAACTCTACCACCAGCAAAACCGTACGTTGGAAATCCCATTGATTCTAAAGCTACGTTACCTGTAAGAATCATTAAATCCGCCCAAGAAATTTTGCTTCCATATTTTTGCTTGATAGGCCATAACAATCTTCTCGCCTTGTCTAAATTTACGTTATCTGGCCAACTGTTCAATGGTGCGAAACGTTGTTGACCTGCTCGAGAACCGCCACGTCCGTCGCCTGAACGATACGTTCCTGCGCTATGCCAAGCCATTCTGATGAATAATGGGCCGTAATTACCGAAATCGGCGGGCCAAAAATCATTTGATTGCGTCATCAAAGCTTGTAAGTCTTTCTTCAAAGCTTTGTAATCAAGGGTTTTGAATTCTTTTGCATAATCAAATTCTGCTCCCATTGGGTTAGATAAATTTGAATTTTGACGAAGCACTTCCAAGTTCAATTGGTTCGGCCACCACACTTTGTTTTTGTTGGACTGACTACTTCCTTTTTCAGAAGCAGTAGCCTGACTTTTTGCATCCATTGTGTAGTTTTCATCGTATCCGTTTGCTTCTTTTGAAGAACTAGCCGTTAAGCCAGTGACTGGACATTTAGCTTGTTGTGCCATTCCTAAAGCAACTGCAAACAAACCCGTTAATAAAATTACTTTTTTCATATTGACAAATATTAAAGATTAGATAATTCAAAGTTGGCGCTATTTTATGTTGAAAATTGAAGTTGCTTAATGTTATTTATTATTTTGCTATAGTTTTAATTGATAGTAAATTTGTTTTTGATTGTTAAACGCAATAACTAGAGTTTGATTAATTGTTTGAAGAATTGAAAAAAAATTGCTTTTTAATTAAAAATGCTTGACTATCAGAATTTAGTTACCAAATCAAATAGTTATATATATCTTATAAAGTTACTGCAATTTTTTTTTCTTACTGGTGTGTTTAACAATAATTTTGAATATTAAAACTATCGTTTTGATTTACTAAGGATGAATCTTCTTCGCTTTTTCTAATAATTTATTTGAGTGAATTGTAATATAACCAAAAAAATAATTTGTGCAAATTCGTGAAATTCGTTAAATTTTTTTTTAATGCAACGTTTTAAATATCATAATTCTAGGTTTGTTAAGTTGGAATAGTTTGGAATTGGAAAATAAAATCGAAAATATATTAAGTTATCGATTATGCCAAAACGCTGTACGGAATAAATAAATCGATGTTTTATTCCCGTATCGGGAACTTTTTGTTATCTTCGTCAAAAATTTGAACTTTGAGGGTAATTGCGAAAAAAATATTGAGGAATTTTTGGGAATCCCATTCTGGTTGTGAACAACAACTAAAATCTTGGTTTCAAGAAGCAAATAATGCTGAGTGGAGAAATCCTAATGAAATAAAAAAGGAATATCCAAGCGCCAGTATTTTAACCGATAATAGAATTGTTTTTAACATAAAAGGAAACAATTACAGGTTAATTGTAAAGATGAATTATGATTACCAAATGGTTTGGATTCGATTTATTGGAACGCACGCAGAATATGACAAGATAAACGCAAATGAAATTTAAAAAGCTATGGAAATTAAACCTATAAAAACAGATAAAGATTATAATCAAGCACTCGAAAGACTTGAAACAATTTTTGATGCAAAAAAGGGTTCGCCTGAAGGTGACGAACTTGAAGTGCTCGGAATTTTGATTGACCAATATGAAAATGAACACTTCCCTATTGGATTGCCAGATCCAATTGAAGCAATCAAATTCAGAATGGAACAAATGGGTTATAATCAAACCGATTTAGCCAATATTGTTGGCTTGAAAAGTCGAGCAAGCGAAATACTAAATAAGAAAAGAAAATTATCGTTGGAAATGATTCGTCAATTACATAATAAATTGAACATTCCAACTGATGTTTTGATACAAACTTATTAAGAAATACAATCGCTAACACTTGCTAAAACGTATGGCTAGTTTTTCGGTAGATGTTCGTTTGCTTTTCATAATTTCGTTCGGGTTGTTATGGAAAAAAACTTTCCGTAAGTTGCCACGATCTCTAGCAAGGAATCGTTGTAGATTCGTTATTATGAAAAAATAAACGTCAATTTTAGCCCTGATGGAAGCGGCATCCCACGCTTTTTAGCGTGGATACAGCGGACAGCAGGTGGAATGGTTCTTGAAAACTACAATCGTTGTGCTCCTAAAAAACAATCAAATTTAAATTTCTGTTTATGCAACAAATGAATCATAATTGCCATTTATAAAAACTAAAAACTATCTTTGCCGGCTGATTAAAATTGAGAAATATGTTTGGAAATAGCGTGTTAAAAGGGGTTGTTTTGGTTGGATTAGGTGCTACAAGTTACGGAATGTTAGCCACTTTCGTAAGATTGGCGTATGATGAAGGGTTCACCACCGCCGAAGTTACCACTTCGCAATTCGTGTTTGGAATCCTCGGAATTTTGGTGATTAATTTGTTCCAAAAAGTTAAAAAAGGAACTTCGGTAATAAACGCGACCAAAAGGAACATTTTTCAATTGATGCTTGCGGGAAGTTCGTTAGGAATGACGAGCGTTTTTTACTATTTGGCGGTGAAATATATTCCTGTTTCGATTGCGATAATTTTGTTGATGCAAACGGTTTGGATGGGCGTTTTGATAGAAATGATTTTAGACAAAAAAGCACCTTCGAAATTGAAAATTATATCAGTATTTATAGTACTTGTAGGAACATTATTGGCGACAAATATTTTTAAAAACGACGTGCAATTGGATTGGCACGGAATATTGTGGGGAATGTTGGCGGCAGCGTCATTTACAACTACAATGTTCACTGCAAACCGCGTGGCGACTGGAATTTCATCGGCACAACGAAGTTTGTTTATGCTGCTTGGTGGTGCGGTAATCGTAATTTCATTTGCAATTGCGACACAAAACACGCCTTTTAATTTCGATATTTTTATGAAATGGGGAATCGTTTTGTCCTTGTTTGGGACGATAATTCCGCCAATGTTAATGAACGCGGGATTTCCATTGACGGGAATTGGTTTGGGTAGTATTGTGTCGGCATTGGAACTTCCTGTTTCGGTGATGATGGCGTATTTTTTATTGCACGAACAAGTTATTTTAGTGCAATGGATTGGAATTATTTTGATTGTTTTAGCGATTATTTTGATGAATATGAATTGGGATAAATTCAAAAATAAAGTGTAATTTTAGACTTCAATTTAATTACAGAAAACCATTGAAATCGCTATTTGAAAATTCATCTGAACCCATTTATTTTAATGTGCCAGATGCAGAAATAATTTATTATCCTCATTTTTTTGATGCAGAACAGTCAGATTTGCTGTTTCAAGAGTTACTTTTGACGATTCCTTGGCAACAAGATGATATTAAGGTTTTTGGAAAAGTACACGCACAACCACGTTTGACGGCACTTTTCGGAAATGAAGGGAAATCGTATTCCTATTCTAATATAAAAATGCAACCTCATTCTTGGAATCCAATACTGGGTGATTTAAAGCAAAAAGCCGAGGCAGTTTCGGAAACTGAATTTACAACCGTTTTACTGAATTTGTATCGTGATGGAAAAGACAGCAATGGCTGGCACGCCGATAACGAAAAGGAATTGGGAACAAATCCCATAATTGCTTCAATGAGTTTTGGTGCCGAACGGTATTTTCATTTGCAACATAACAAAGATAAAAATCTGAAGTTAAAAATACTTTTGGAACACGGAAGTTTGCTTGTTATGAAAGGAACGACGCAACATTTTTGGAAACACCAAATCCCAAAAACGGCAAAGCCTATTGGTTCGAGAATTAATTTGACATTCCGCAGAATTGTGTAAATTACTCTATGAAAAAAAACCTTAAAAACAGCTTTTCAAAAAGCACAATTACTTGAAAAACAATAAAAAAGAAAAAAAAGTAACCTCAACTTAAAAAGGTATTGTTTTTTTTATTAATATTGAAGTATAAAATTAAGTATTAACTAAAACCTACACTGAATTTATTTTCGAATAATGAAAAAGAGTAAAAACATTGAATTAACTTGGGCTCAAAACGAAAAATTGATAACCCTTGCATTAGAAGAACGAAATCCTTTTGAAATAATCAAAAAGGAATTCGGATTGGGAGAAAAAGAAGTTCTTGAAATTATGAAAAAGAAACTTCCTGCTGACAAATTTGAGATTTGGAAAAAGAAGGCAAATGCTGCCAAACCAAAACCAAAACCTATCAAAATTGATGAATTCGACGAAGACTTAGATGGAAAATATTACATAAAGAATAAATTTGATTAGATTAAAACTCCTGAAATTCAGGAGTTTTTTTGTTTTAAAAATTTATAAACTTGGAACGAGCCGATAAATTTGAAAAAGTTAAGCACAAATTCCACGAATTATCACGAATTTTTTGTTTGTGAAAATCTGTGAAAATGTTTAAAATTTGTGGCAAAAAAAACGAAGCAAATCTTCAGAAAATTAAACTTAAAGAGATTATAAAACAAAATCTAACCCTAAAATAAATGCATAATAAATCCTGGGAATTGCCATATTTTGAAGATAATTTCTTTATTTTGCGGTCAAATAAAAAACTATGAAAAATTCAATTGTTGCGCTTATTTCTGTATTCATAATCGCTTCTTGTAGTAAAAAAGAAGAAACCAACTTACAAATTACAGGAAATATTAAAGGTTTGCAAAAAGGAACTTTATATTTAAAGAAAATGGGTGATAGCACGTATATCACTTTAGACAGTATGAAAATTGATGGAAAATCAGGATTTGAAAGTAATATAAATTTGAAATCTCCAGAAATGTTGTACTTGTTTTTGAATCGAGGAACAAGCAAATCTGAAGACAATAGTTTGATGTTTTTTGCCGAGCAAGGAAAAATAAATATCGATACCGATTTGGAATTGTTTTATGCTAAAGCTAAAATCACAGGTTCTAAGAACAATGAATTGTACGAAAGTTACAAGAAAATTAATGCTCGATTTAATGAGCAACAGTTAGACCTTACAGTTGAAAAAATC
>JBILPJ010000229.1:0-3352 GCA_044373975.1 Flavobacterium sp.
AGATAATTCTCAAAGCAATGGACGAAATTTTAAACGAAAATTAGTTTTTTTTGGAGCTATTCCTGCTGTCATTCCAATCCGCTTTGTTGCTTCGTGCCGAGCAACAAAGCGGGATTTTCCCTTCCATCAGGGCTAGGGCATTCTGGATTTCAAGACTATTATTTGTTAATTAAATTGTTCACAAAAAAAAGGACTTTATTCACAAAATAAAATTAAATCCTTACCTTTATATCAGGATAAATTAAAGAAAACAGTATGCACATAAGCGACGAAGAAGAAGACTACAACTTATCCTTATCGAAATTTGAGTCGATGTTGAAAACCAACAAAGTGCTCTTTTTTGATTCCGAAGAATTTGAAGAAATTATTCTTCATTACCTCGATATGGGAAAAGCTGCCTTGGCTAAAAAAGCCTTGAAATTAGCACTTGAACAACACCCAAAATCAACTGGACTAAAATTAGTACAAGTAGAAATGTTGGTCTATGAAGACAAACTCGAACAAGCAGAAAAATTGCTAAATGAGTTGTACGCAATCGAACCTACAAACGAGGAAATTTACATCCAAAAAGCAAATATATATTCCAAAAGAGACAATCACGAAAAAGCGGTTGAATTATTGCAAATCGCACTAAAATATACAGATGATTTCGCAGATGTTTATAATTTAATTGGGATGGAATACCTTTTTATGGACAATTTAGAATTGGCGAAAGACAATTTTATGAAATGTCTTGAAGAAGATACCGAAGATCAAGCAGCCTTATATAACGTGGTATATTGCTTTGAATTTTTAGACCAAAATGAAGATGCAATTGTTTATCTTAACAAATATATCGACAGAAATCCATACAGCGAAATCGCTTGGCACCAAGTTGGAAGGCTAAATTACGGACTAAAAAGATATGAAGATGCGCTTCGTGCTTTTGACTTTGCAACCCTTATTGACGATGAATTTTTAGGCGCTTTTATGGAAAAAGCAAAAGCATTAGAAAGACTAAAAAAATACGAAGAAGCCATCGAAAGCTATACGAGAACTATAGAATTAGACGACGCAACTTCTTATGCATTACTTCGTATGGGGAAATGTTACGAGAAAATTGGAAACAAAGTTTTAGCACTAAAATATTTCAACAAAACCGTTCACGAAGATCCACTTTTAGACAAAGGTTGGATTGCAATTACCGATTTCTACGTTCGTCAAAAAAAGTACCAAAAAGCCTTGTTTTATGTAAACAAAGCCTTGAGCATCGACAATCAAAATCGTTTGTATTGGAAACGATTTGCAACTATAAACAAAGAATTAAATCTTTTTGAAGAAGCAGAATTTGGCTACAGAAAAGCAGTTGAATTTGGCGATTATCAATTGGATACGTGGTTGTTTTGGGTTGATATTCTTCAATTTTTAGGGGAATTTGAAAGTGCAATTCAAACATTATTACAAGCTACAGAATATTTCCCAGAGGAATACCAAGTTGAATATCGTTTGGCAGGATTGTATTTTATGATTCACGATGACAAAAAAGCAAAATTTCATTTAAGCAACGGACTTCGATTGAGCTTCAAAAACAAAACGCTTCTTGAAGAGTTATTTCCTGTGGTTTGGGCACGCAAAATGGTTCAAAATGCAATTAATAAAGTGTCAAAATAAAATCGAAATGGCAAAGCACCAATTTGGTTTAGTTGGAAAAAACATCAGTTATTCATTTTCAAAAGCACATTTTACGAAAAAATTTGAAGACTTTAATTTATTGGATTATTCCTACGAAAATTTTGACTTTCAAGACATTTCTGAATTGCCTAATTTTCTAAAAAATAATCCAAATTTAAAAGGCTTAAACGTAACAATACCTTATAAAGAAGCGATTATTCCCTACTTGGATAAATTATCTAAAAAAGTAGCAGAAATAGGTGCTGTAAATACAATTCGCTTTACTAAAAACGGAAAATTAAAAGGCTACAACACCGATTATTATGGTTTTCAAAAAGCACTCGAACCGCTATTGAAACCAAATCACAAAAAGGCATTACTTTTAGGAACTGGCGGTGCTTCAAAAGCAGTGGCTTACGCTTTAAATCAAATGGGAATTGAAACCAATTATGTTTCAAGAACTTCATCAGGAAACGTAATTGGCTACAGCCAAATAACCGCCGAAACATTTGAAGAATACCAAATAATTATCAATTGCACGCCATTAGGAACTTCGCCTGATACAAATGTGTGCCCTGAAATTCCGTATCAATATTTCACTTCCAATCACATCGCATTTGATTTAATCTATAATCCTGCCGAAACTTTATTTCTTAAAAAAGCAAAACAGCAAGGTGCAATTATCAAAAACGGATTAGAAATGTTAGTTTTTCAAGCTGAAAAAGCGTGGAAGATTTGGGGATTTTAAAATAAATTTCTTAAAAAATATCAAAAACGAGTATTTTAACTTGTAAAAGTGTTTAATTATCGAAATTTCTTTGAATTTTGATTTCTCTTTTGTTATCTTTCGGGCGTTAATTAATATGAACCTTAAACATTTTAAAAATGTTAGAAGAAAAGAATGATAACCTGTCAATGAATTTGAATGAGACAGATGGAAATGTAGAGAATGTGTCACAAGAAGTGGCTCAAACAGAAATTCAAGAAATTGCAGAACCTACAGAAAATTTAGTTTCGGAAATCGAAACTGCACCCGAAGCAATTGAAGAAGAAGTTATTGCTGAAGTTGAAGAAGAAGAAGTAGTCGTAGCCGATGAAATTGAAGAAGTTACAGCTGAAGTAATTGAAGAAAGTGCGCCTGAAGTAGAAAATACTATTGAAGTAGAAACTATTGAAGAAGCAACGCCAACAGCTGAAATTGAAGTAGAAACAGAAACAATTGCACACGAAAACAGTACCGCTATTGCTGCAATAGAAACAGAAAATGCTGCTGAAAATGAAGACGAAACTTTAAAAGACCGTCACGAAATTCCAATGTTGAATTATGAAATTTTGTCTATGGACGAACTAATAATTGAATTGGAAAAATTGGGAGCTGTTGAAAAGGTAATGTCTGTTAAAGATCATATTGAAGAAATTAAAAATTCTTTTCTTGCAAAATACAACCATTTCATAGAAGAGAAAAAAGAAGAATTTGTTGCCGAAAATCCAGAAAGCAACGAAGAATTCAAATATCATTTGCCAATAAAGTCAAAATTTGACCAATTATATTCTCTTTTTAGAGACAAAAAAAATGCACATTTCAAGAGTTTACAAAACAATCTAAAAACCAATTTAGAGTTGCGTTTGGCGATAGTTGAAGAATTGAAAGAGCTAATAAATCCACAGGAAAACATTAAAGATACGCTAAAACACTTTAATG
>JBILPJ010000230.1:0-3293 GCA_044373975.1 Flavobacterium sp.
AAAATCTAAAATGAAAAAAATAATTATGCTTCTTCTATTTGTTCCGATAATTGCAACTGCACAACTCGGTCAATTGAAAAAAATTTCAAAAATTAAAGTGCCAAAAATCACTAAATTGGCAACAATTCCTGATATTAGTGCGGGTTTAAAAGAGGCGTTGAACAATGGAATTACGAAACAAGTTTCAAAATTAACTGCCGAAGATGGTTTTTATAAAAATGAACTTGTAAAAATAGTATTGCCATCAGAATTGCAAAAAGTGGATCGGACTTTGCGAAGTTTGGGAATGTCAAGTTTGGCAGATGAAGGTTTGAAATTGCTGAACAGAGCCGCCGAAGACGCGGTAAAAGAAGCCACGCCAATATTTGTGGATGCGGTAAAAAATATGACTTTTACGGATGCCAAAACGATTTTAATGGGTAATGAAAATTCGGCGACAACCTATTTGGAAACGGCAACTTCGACTGCATTATACGATAAATTTAGCCCTGTAATTGCGACTTCATTGGACAAAGTAAACGCAGATAAAATTTGGGCACAGATGATAAATAAATACAATTCGATTCCGTTAGTGAAGAAAGTTTCACCGGATTTAAAGGATTATGTGACCAAGGAAACGATGAAAGGCGTTTTTAAAATGGTTGCTGTTGAGGAAAAAGAAATTAGGGTGAATTTAAAAGCGAGAACTTCGCCTTTATTGCAGAATATTTTTGCGATGCAAGATAAAAAATAAAGGTTATCGGTTAAGAATCAATAACATATATATAACATCAACTTAACATCAAACTGAAAATTCTTGTAGTTCTTTGCAACGAGTTTAAAGTTAGTTTTATTGGGTAATTAAACCATTACTTTCGAGTGGTGGTTTTTTATTTTTGGTTATTTATAAACGATAATACTTTAGCATTAAAAGTGTTGGGTTGCTCAACGTTTACAACGTGTCCGCATTGTTGAACTACAAATAACTGTGATGATTTGAAGTGTTTTTCGACTACTTTTCGAACCGAAGGCAGAAACATATAATCCTCTTCTCCCATAATATATAAGGTCGGAATATTGAGTTCTTCTTGGCGAAACCATTTCAAAATCGGATTGATTTCAGCGGTAAGTTTGAACCATTTTATAAACTCCTTTTGATATAGTTTTTTGGCTTCGTTGATAAACAACAAACGGGATTGTTTGTGGTTTTTATTGGGCATAATTACAAAAGCAAAGAACTTATACAATACCAAATAGGGCAAAACATATTTAAACATATTCCCCAATTTCATTAGGATTTGTGAACGAAAATTCATTTTTAGAATGGCACCGCCGAGAATCATACTTTGAACCCGATTTGGATGCATTTCAGCCAATTGACGAATTAAAATAGTGCCTAATGAAATACCTACAAAATGGGATTTTTCAATTTTCAGATGGTCTAAAACTTCCAGAATATCATTGGCTAAAGCCGAAAAAGTATATTTCTGCTTGAACGCAATTTTAATTTGCTGGTTTGAATTCCCGTGACCTCGCAAATCCAATAATAACACATTGTATTGCTTCTGAAAATCACGAATTTGCTTGAACCAAATAGAGGAACTTCCACCTGCGCCGTGCACAAAAGTCACCCACGGGGCGCTTTTTTCATTTTCGTAAATGGTATAATGTATCACTCTTTTTTTTGGTAAATGTAACTGTTTTATGTTGAATTATTTACAATATAAAAATAAAACTCAAATTGAATTGTGAATAATTTTGAAATATTCAAAGGCTTTCAACAAGCGGCTTCCGTGCCACGAAAACATTTCTCCATCTACGAAAATAGTAGTGGCGTGGTGCGTTGCTCTTCCAATTTCGAAAGCGTCTTCTTCCTTGAATGGAAAAGGTTCTGAAGATAAAAATACAATATCGGGATCGCCATCTAATCGTATTTTTTTGAGTTCAATTTCAGGATACCGTCCTTTGTTTTCGTAAATATTTCGGAAGTGATTAAGCTTCAGCAGTTCATCGATAAACGTATTGGAACCAGCAACCATAAAGGGATTTTTCCAAATGAAATAGGCTACTTTCACAAAAGGTTTTTCTTTTACAAAATCTTGAAAATCGCTCAGGGCAAATGCCAATTTATCGTTCCATTTTTGCGCCTCGGTTCTACAATTAAGCAATTGTCCAAAGTCGGAAATCATCTTGAAATTATCTTCAATTGTAATAATATCTGTAACCCAAACTGGGCAGATTTTGCTCAATTCTTCAACAATTTCTTTAGTATTTTCCTCTTTATTCGCAATGATTAAATCGGGTTTTAACAATCTAATCTTTTCAAAGTGGACATTTTTAGTGCCGCCAACACTCTTTTTTGTAGTTTTAAAATGATACGGATGCACACAAAACTTAGTAATACCAACAATTTTTTCTTCTTGACCTAAATCAAAAAGCAATTCCGTTTGAGAAGGAACTAATGAAATTATTCGCTTTGGTGAAGTTTCAAAAGTATGTTCAATTCCGATTTGGTCAACCAATTTCATAGCCATAAACTCAATTATTATAAAATGTAAATTTATTGTTTTTACTGCAATAAAATCAAATAGTGTATAGTTTTTATATAGGTACATTAAACTTCATTGACATTAATGAACATTATATTTGTTAAGTTATTATAATTAAACTAAATCTTTATAAATGCGCAATTTTATTTGTTTAACATTACTTTTTTCAACTTCACTATTATATTCACAAGTTCAAATTTCCCAAGATAACTTTGAAGGAACTAGTACTATTAATAGCTGGTTCGGAGATGACTGCGGAATGGATACTAATTTCACAAATCCCTATCAAATTGGAATAAACACCTCAACAAAAGTTTTAAAATATTCTGATATTGGTGGACAATATGCAAATATTCGATTTGATGCAGGATTTAATTATAATTTGTTGTCAAGTAGTGTATTTTCTTTAAAAATATATGTGCCGTCAAGTGGAATTTCAGGAAATCAAACGAATCAAATTTCATTAAAACTTCAAAATGGCTCAATCGCCCAACCTTGGACAACGCAATGCGAAATAAGAAAATCAATTTTGTTGAATCAATGGCAGACAATAACTTTTAATTTTGCAACTGATGCTTATATAAATTTGGATACAAATTCTGTAAATCCATTATATAGATCTGACTTCAATAGAGTTGTACTTCAAGTAAATGGCGAAAATAATACTTCTCAAGTTGTGGCTTACATAGATGATTTTTTATATTCGGGAGCTGCACCTGCACCTGCAAATAACACCTTGGTTTGGAGTGACGAATTTGATGGAAA
>JBILPJ010000072.1:0-10530 GCA_044373975.1 Flavobacterium sp.
CAGATTTTTGACAGAACGAAAAAACCTATTCAATTGACTGATATTGGACAAAAAATCGTTAACCAAGCCAAGAATATCGTCAACGAAGCCGATAGAATGAAAGACATTGTCGAGCAACAAAAAGGGTTTATTGGTGGCGAATTTCGACTTGGAATAATCCCAACTATTATGCCGACGTTGTTGCCGATGTTTTTAAACACTTTTATCAAAAAATTTCCTAAAGTAAAACTCGTTATTGAAGAGTTAAATACTGACGAAATCATTGTGAAATTAAAAAATGGCAATCTCGATGCTGCCATTGCTGCAACTCCTTTGAGTGAAGAAAAACTTAAAGAAATCGTGTTATATTACGAACCGTTTGTTGCTTATATTCCTGAAAAACATCGCATTGCAGACAAAAAAGAAATTGAAGTTTCGGATTTGAATTTGGATGAAATATTATTATTGCAAGACGGGCATTGTTTTCGAGATGGAATTTTAAATTTATGCAAAAACCAAGATGTAGCGTCACTAAATAATTTTCAAATTCAAAGCGGAAGTTTTGAAACTCTAATTAAATTGGCTGATGAAGGATTGGGGTTAACCCTTCTACCCTATTTGCATACTTTGGATTTAAAGGACAATGACAAATTGAAATTAAAGCATTTTAAGGATCCAAAACCAGCTCGAGAAGTTAGTCTTATTTTCCCTAAAACGGAATTAAAAATACAAATTATCGATGCGTTAAAACAAACAATTTCTGGAGTTATTAGAGGTGCAATCGCTTTTCAAAATGTAGAAATTATAAGTCCACTTCCAAAAAAACAATAAAAAAAGGAGCTATTTAGGCTCCTTTAGTTTTATGATTTGACATAGATTAAACATTGTCTTAATTCAGGTTTTTTAATCGTGTAATTTAAAAGCCAATCTGTTAATTGTTCTATTTCATAAGGCAATAACGTTTTTAAAGCTTTTTCTAATTCTTTACAAAAAAGTTTAGGATCAAAACTAACTCGTTCCAAAATATTTTTCGTGTAAGCAACCATTGTTATTTTCATAAAATATAATTTATATTCGTTAAAATGGAATCTCAATTGAATAATCAAATTTAAAAAAAATAAGTATTGGCTCTGTAAATAAAACGTTAAAATTAAAACATTTCTTGTTAACCCCTTTATTTGCTGATTAAATTAAATATTATAGTTTAGTTGCTCTAAACATTTCTCTTTTTCCTGGAGGCCCAGCTAATTTTTCAACATTGAATCCAACTTCAATCATACTTCGTTTTACAACTCCGCGAGCAGCATAAGTAACCAAAACGCCATTTACTTTAAGTGCTTTATACATTTTTTCAAATATTTCTGTGCTCCATAATTCAGGTTGAACCCGATATCCAAAAGCATCAAAATAGATTAAATCAAATTGGTTTTCATCAGAAATTTCATCAAAAAATTGCTTTCTTTTAGTCAAAGTAAAATTGGACGAAATCACATTTTTTTCTTCCCAATTGGATTGGTGAATTAATTCAAAAATTGGTCTTTCTTTTTCTGCATCCAATTCTGATACGTAGTTCATTTGCAATACTTCTTCAGCTGAAATTGGATAGGCTTCCACTCCAACATAATCAATGGTTTGCAATGATTTTTGAGATTCTAAAAAAGTTATAAATGTATTTAAAGCCGTTCCTAAACCAATTTCTAAAATTGAAATTGACTTTCCTTCAAATAGTGATAATCCATTTTTTATAAAAACGTGATAGGCTTCCTGAATTGCACCGTGTTTTGAGTGATAGGATTCATTCCAATCTGGCAAATGAATGGTTGTTGAACCGTCTAAAGTTTGCAGTATTTCTCTTTTCAAATTTACTTTATGTATAATTTTTTAATTTTTGGAAGTGGTCCGCCACATTTAACTTCGTGACAACGAACACAAGCATTTATACCGTCATTAAAATGTTGTTTAGCATTTTTTGGATCTTCATAAATGAGTTCTTGCGCTTTAATAAAAAGTGCCGCTTGTTCCTTAAAAAAAGCATCATTGTCCGTTTCATCGGTCATTACGGCTTTATGAATTTGAAGAAAATGACTTGGAAATTTTCCAATGGTATCGCCATTTTGAATACGTTCTTTCAAATGTTCATTTTCAACAAACATGCTTTCCATCAAAGCCGCCATTTCTGACATTTGATACATTTCAAATTTCTTGTCGGTTTTTGCTTTTGAATCAGAAGCACATTGCGATGTTTCGGATTTTTTGTTACATCCTACTAGTAAAAATATTGAAAATAAAACTACAAATTTCTTCATTTATTTTTTTATTAAAACTCCATCCGCCATAAATGAATACGTAGTTTTTGGAGTTACAATACTATCAATTGCAGCTTGAGATTTCCCTTCATCTTTTGCATAATGTTTCAATTCATCAACAGATTCGATACTAACAAAGGCTTTTCCGTTTACAATTACTTCTTCGTCTTGAGCGTTTTTAGGTACAAAAAAAGCATAATCTATAAATTTTACGAAAGCTTCTTTTTCATTTGGTAAAACCAATGTCATCCAACATCCTTTTTTCTGACAAACATTTTTAATTTTAGATTTAAACTTGACATTTAATGTATCTCCAGCTTTCAATTTGTCAAATTGTGCCAACATTTCATCATTTGAAATTGCTTTATCATCGGAAATACTATCTCCAAAAAAAGCATATTTATCTTTTTTTTCATTTTCTGTTGATACGGTTTCTTTTTTACAACTCGTTAATGCAAAAAAGCAAAATGTAAAAGCAATTATTTTTTTCATAATATAAAAATATTTAATTTAAATAGTAATGGCAAAAATACTAGAATTTTTATATAAATTAATGTTCAAAAGATAAATTAACACTGTTACTATCTGTTATTTATGATAATTCTAATTAATACATAAATAAATGAAATTGACATGAAAACAAATCTAATTTTTACTAATTTAGCCGAAATTTATAAATAGTCTATTTTTTCTATTAAATTAACATAAACTACTGTTTTACAATAATTTAAAAATATTAATTATATAATATCCTTAATAATTATGAGTTCATTAAACGCTAAAAAAATCAATATTGCTAAAATTTCTACTTCAAAAATTGATTCAGTAGATTTTGAGCACCTTCCTTTTGGAGAAGTTTTCACAGATTATATGCTAACTTGTGATTTCGTAAATGGTGATTGGCAAGAACCTACAATCGTTCCTTACGCACCCTTTTTGATGGATCCATCGTCAAAAGTTTTCCATTATGGGCAAGCTATTTTTGAAGGAATGAAAGCGTACAAAGATGAAAACAATGAAGCTTGGTTGTTCCGTCCTGAAGAAAATTTTCATCGATTCAATAAATCAGCAGTTAGAATGGCGATGCCAGAAGTTCCCGAAGATGTTTTTATGGGAGGTTTAACACAATTGATTGATTTAGAAAGAGATTGGATAAAAAAAGGATTAGGAAATACCCTTTATATTCGTCCCTTTATGATTGCAACTGGAACTGGTGTAATTGCATCACCTTCTGATGAATACCGTTTTATGATTTTACTTTCACCAGCAAAATCATATTATTCTGGTGAAGTAAAAGTTATCGTAGCTGAACATTTTAGTCGCGCTGCTAATGGTGGAATTGGTGCTGCAAAAGCAGCGGGTAACTATTCTGCTCAATTTTACCCAACCAAATTAGCCAACGAAAAGGGATTTCAACAGGTTATTTGGACTGACGATGCTACACATACAATGCTAGAAGAATCAGGAACAATGAATGTTTTTTTTAGAATTAACGACACCATATATACAGCACCAACAAGTGAAAGAATTCTTGATGGTGTGACAAGAAAAAGCCTTATTTCGATTGCAGAAAGAGACGGAATTGATTTAAATATTCGTCCTGTGTTAGTTTCAGAAATCGTAGAAGCTGCTAAAAACGGCTCGTTAAAAGAAATATTCGGAGCTGGAACTGCTGCTGTTGTAACCGTAATTAAAGGTTTTTCATACCAAGATACTTATTATGAATTGCCCGTAATTGAACATTCTATAGCATTAGAACTAAAAGACAAACTGACTTCAATTCAATACAAACTTGCAGAAGACACTTTTGGATGGACCGTTAAAGTATAAATATTTTAATTTTAATTTAAATTTAAATCTGTAACAATCCCTTAATTTATTAGTCAACTAACAAATTAAGGGATTTTATTTTACAAATATTTTTAAATAATTTTTGAGAAATCGGGTTTGAAATAATTTGGACCTTTCATCACTTTTCCATCTTCTCGATAAATCGGTTTTCCATCGTGATCTAATTTGCTCATATTACTGCGTTGAATTTCATCAAAAACAGCTTCAATTTTGTGTTGCAAACCGTGCTCAATAATGGTTCCACACAAAATATAAAGCATATCGCCAAGAGCATCAGCAATTTCAATTAAATCATTGTTTTGAACAGCTTCCAAATATTCTTCATTTTCCTCTTTCATTAAATTGAAACGAAGGACATTTTTTGATTCTCCCAAATCAGATTTTGGACTTTCACTATATCCTATTTCAAAGGCAGTATGGAATTCCTTGACAGCATTAAGTTGTTTAATCATAGTGTTTACATGTTAAATGATAGTGCAAAATAGTAACTTTTCATTACAAATTTAGTATTTTTGTAAAAATAAAAAATTTATGTTTAGCGAGGGTCAATTAATTTTTGCAGGTTTATTCTTCATTTCGTTCGTAATCGCAATCACCTATTCGTACAGAAAAGACATTCTCGTTCATAGAAAAGTATATAAAGGAAGTTATAAAATATTGATTGGTTTTTTAATTTTTATTGCCCTTTTATTCGTCATAAAGATTTTTTTCAAGCATTAAATAAAAATATATTATTCACCAAGCCATTTATAAAATACCAATTATGAAAATTTTAAAATATATATTTTTACTTCTACTATTGACAGCTATTGCTTCAACAATATTTATTGCAACGCAAAAAAGTAATTTTTCAATTTCAAAATCAAGACTAATTAATTCTAAAAAAGCGGTAGTTTTTAATTATGTTAACGATTATAAAAATTGGGAAAATTGGTATGTTTGGGAAAAAGACCATTCGGCAATAAAATTAAAATACACAAAAAAAACATCTGGAGTTGGTGGTTCTTATTTTTGGAGCGGAACAGACGGTATTGGAAAAACAAGTACAATTTTTGTAAAAGAAAATGATAGTATTTCACAAAAAACTGATTTCAATAATGCAAATTCAGAATCATCTTGGACATTCAAAGATACTATTGGAAAAACAAAAGTTACCTATACTAATAAAGGAGAAATGCCTTTTATGTTTAAGATATACGCCTTTTTAAACGGTGGGATTGAAAAAATATTAGGCGATAGAATTGAAAAAAGTCTTGATAATTTAGACCGAAGTTTGGATTATGAATTGAATACTTTTTCAATAAAACCAAATGGAATTGTAATCAAAAAAAGCAGTTTTTATTTGCATCAAACCATCAATTGTAAGATTTCAAAATTGAATTATAATTTGAATATTATCATTCCAAATTTAATTACATTTTCTAGAGAAAACAACCTGAAATTAAATGGAAAACCATTTGTGATATACAATTCCTATGACGTTAAAAAAGGAATTACAAATGTATCTGTTTGTGTTCCAATAAAAAATAGAATATTTACAAGCTCTGGAAGTGATATCAGTTGCAAAGAATTAGAAGCTTTTTCAGCATTTAAAACAACATTAATTGGTGATTATTCTCATCGAGATGTCGCTTGGAAAAAAGCAATGGATTATCTTTTGAAAGACAAACAAATTCAAAATAAGTCAATTCCTATATTGGAAATATTTACAAAAAGTTCGGGCGAAGTCAAAAGACCATCCAAATGGGAAACTACGATTTACATCGCAATTCAGTCTAATTATATCACTAAAGTACCTGCTATCAAAAGTATTGATGAAAATATAGAAGCAACTGAAATTGTTCCACAGCAATAGTTTTTTCAAACTATATTAAACCTTTTGTCTTTTTTGGATTCTAATCTTTAAATACATTTTTTGGAAGAAAAGGAATTTATACAAAATTTACTGAATCCAAAGACGCAAAATCAAGCGTTTCAAAAACTCTTGTTAGAATACCAAAGACCGTTGTACAATCACATTCGGAATATCGTTTTGAATCACGATGATACGGATGATGTATTGCAGAATACTTTCGTAAAAGTCTTTCAAAACCTGAAAAATTTTAAAGGTGAAAGTAAATTATTTTCTTGGATGTATCGAATTGCAACAAACGAAGCCATTACATTTATAAATAAAAAAGCCAAACAAAACGGTACAACAAGTGAATTTTTAAAAACTAAAATCATAGAAAACTTAGAAGCAGATTCCCATTTTGATGGTGATGCAATTCAAATAAAATTACAAAAAGCAATAATTCATTTACCTGAAAAACAACAATTAGTATTTAAAATGCGCTATTTTGAAGAAATTAAATATGAAGAAATGTCAACGATTTTAGGCACTTCCGTTGGTGCATTGAAAGCTTCCTATCATCACGCAGTAAAAAAAATTGAAATTTTTATGATTAAAGATTAAACCAATGTAAATAAAAATTGTCTAAAGAATATGAATGATTTTAGAATAAATAGTAAACAAAAAATAGATTCTGGATTTAAAATCCCTGAAGATTACTTTGAGAATTTTTCAGAGAAAATGTTATTAAAAATTAATAAACCAGAGCCAAAAGTACTATCCATTTTTTATAAAAGAAAAACTTGGATTTCATCTGTAGCTGCAGTTTTAGTGATTTCATTGTCGGTAACTTTATATACAAAAATAGCAGTGAAATCAAGCGAAGAAAAGCTGACTTTGGAAAATTATATTACCAATCAATCTGAAATAAGTCAATACGATTTAATTACTTTATTAGACGCAAAAGATATTGAAAAAATTAAAATTGATTTGAAATTAGACGATAAAAATATTGAAGATGTTCTTATTAATTCAAGTGAAATAGAAAATTATTTAACCGAATAAAAATAAATTATAATGAAAATGAAAAATATTATTACCCTATTGTTGTTGTTGCTTTCTATCAGCTTTTATGCGCAAGGAAAGAAAATGTCAGAAAGGAAAGTACAAATAAAAGAAAAGATTTATGCCTTAAAAGTGGCGTTTATTACAAATGAATTATCGTTAACTTCTTCCGAAGCCGAGAAATTTTGGCCAATTTATAATTCATTTGAAGACAAGCAATTTGATTTGAAACATCAAAAATCAATTTCTTATATTAAAAAAATGGATGATGCGACTTTGAATAAAATGTCGGATAAAGAAGCCTTAACCGTTTTGACACAAATGGAAGCTTCAGAAGACGAAGTATTTCAATTGCGTAAAAAGCTAATTGTCAGCCTAAAAAGCATTTTAAGTCCCGTAAAAATTATAAAACTTAAAAAAGCTGAAGACGAATTTAATAAAAAATTATTACAACAATATAGGGAAAAAGGACTGAGAAGATAGGGGAAATTAATTAAAACCGTTTATCATTATTTTTGATATTCATCCGAATCAATTTGTTTTTACCCGCTGCAAAAGCAGTTGTATCGTTTTGAAATCTAAGGGCAAAAAGATCCTTATCGTCCGACAGTTTTTCCCAAGAAGTTCCTTGACTATTTGAAAAATAAACGCCCGATGTTCCTACGGTAACTATTTCATTTCCATTAGAATGTGGTGCGAAATGAACGCAAGAAGCATATCCAAAACCTTCATTTACACCGATTAATTTCCAGGTTTTTCCACCATCTTTCGTAATTGCTTTGTTGGCAGAATTATCGGATTGTTCTTCGTAATTTCCACCTACAATAATTCCTGTATTTTCATTGAAAAAATCTGCCGAAAAAATTCCTGTCATTGCGTGACCTTGAGTAATTGGAGTTTGATAAACATTCCAAGTAATTCCTTTGTTTTCACTGACAAAAACTCTCGATTTAGTTCCGCCAGAAACTACAAAAGTTTTAGAACCTTTGATACAAATATTGGTATTACTCGCTGCAAAAAAAGCTTCGCCATCATCAATTTTAGGTAAATTTTGACACGGAATTTTATTCCACGAATTGCCCCTATCACGAGTAATTAGTATAGAAAAACAATCTTGAGTTGGATCGCCAATAGCAATTCCTTCCTTGTTATTCCAAAATTGAATGGCATCGTAAAACACTTTCTCGTGATTTTCTTTATAAACCAATGTTGTTGATAAATCTTTCTTGTTGATTTTATATAATAACGCAGGATTTCCAATGCTCAAAACAAAAATCGCCTTTTCAGTTTGTGCAATACTTCTAAATTCTAATTGCAATGAATCTTTGCCTATTTTACGCTCTACTCGCCTATTTTTCTTCAAATCATAATAGCCAAATCTGTTTTTATCAGCTGCATACCAAACTTTATTTTTATCAATTAGAATGGCTCGAATACTGATTTTATCAGTAAAAATAGTATCCACTGAAACAGAAACATTATAATTTAGATTGTCGTTTTGAGGATTCACCACTTTTGATTTACAAGAAAAAATCAAAACCATCAGAATTAAAAAAGTGCAACTATTTTTCATATTAATTATTATTAACCAATGCTAATTTACATTATTTCTTTGTAAGAAAATTCAAATTTTACATTATTAATTTGTTGGCACAGTAATTGAATATTCTATAAATAGTAATAATTTAAAATAAAAATACCATGAAAACCAAAATCATTTCCTTTGCTTTTATTGCTTTCTTTTTTGCAAATTCCATTTTTGCGCAAGACAAAACGACTGTTAACGCAAGTAATTCTGAAATTAGTGATAATTTAGATTTAAAAGCGGTTGCTTCAATTTTTGGAGATTCTGAAAATTTAGAAGATTTTGAAAGACGTTTGAATGATCCCAAATTAAAAATTTCAAATTTGGATTTGAACAATGACAATCAAGTTGATTATTTGCGAGTTATTGAATCTATTGAAGGTAGAACTCATTTAATTATTATTCAAGCCGTTTTAGAAAAAGATATTTTTCAAGATGTTGCTACAATTGAAGTTGAAAAAGACGATAACAATAGAATGCAAGTTCAAGTAGTTGGTGATGTATTTATGTATGGAAATAATTATATCTATGAACCAATTTATGTTCATTCACCAATTATTTTCACCTATTTCTGGACTTCAAATTACAGACCTTATCGTTCTACATGGAATTGGGGATTTTATCCAAGTTTTTACTCTTATTGGCGTCCATTTCCAATTTACAGATACCGCAAAAATGTTCATGTTTGGATAAATTACAACAATCGTTACAATTATGTAAATGTTAGACGAAGTACTGTGGCAATCAATTTACATCGGAATTTACGAGCAAATAGTTATGAAGTTAGAAATCCTGAACGTTCCTTTGGAAGACGAAATTCAAGTGTTAGCAATCGCTATGAATTAGATCAAAATAGAACTTCAACAAGAACGAGAGCAAATTCTAATACTTCTGTTTCTCCAAGAGGAAATAATAGAACCGAGACTGTTACGCCAAGAAATAATAGAGCGGAAAATGTAGCACCAAGAGGAAATAGAACTCAAACTGTAAATCCAAAAGGAAACTCAAGATCAAATGTAACGCCTCGAAGCGAAACAAGAAGCGAACCAAGGAGCGAACCACGAAGTGAAAATAAGGAATCGAGAAATAATCGAAAATAAATTTTTATAAAACTCATAGAAAGCACCGTCAATAGTCGGTGCTTTTTTATTTAAAAAAATATTTTAATCTAAAAATAAAAAAAAGACATTCATTTATCAATATTAAATTTAATAGTAATAAATTTGTACTCTTTTTTAAGATATTTTTTATGAAGTCTCAACATCACGATTTACACAGTAAATTAACTTTTGGAGGGTTATTAATAACTTTAGGTATAATTTATGGTGACATTGGAACCTCGCCTTTGTATGTAATGAAGGCAATCATTGGGCTTCACGCTATTAATGCCAATATTGTACTAGGCGGAGTTTCCTGTATTTTTTGGACTTTAACCTTACAAACTACCATCAAATATGTTTTGATAACGCTAAGTGCCGATAACAATGGCGAAGGTGGAATTTTTGCATTGTATGCTTTAGTAAAACGAACCAAGGTAAAATGGCTTATTGTCCCTGCAATTATTGGTGGAAGTGCCCTTTTAGCAGATGGAATAATCACCCCGCCAATTTCCGTAGCCTCTGCGGTTGAGGGAATTAGAACCTATTATCCAGATATTAATACCATTCCTATCGTAATTGGAATTTTATTCGTACTCTTTACTATCCAACAATTTGGAACAAAATTAGTAGGAAAGTTCTTTGCTCCTATGATGTTAATTTGGTTTGGTATGTTGGGAATTCTTGGCTTAATTCAGTTGGTAAACCATATTGAGGTATTAAAGGCTTTGAATCCTTATTATGCCATTCATTTATTGTCAATTCACCCAGAAGGATTCTATGTTTTAGGTTTTGTATTTCTATGTACCACCGGTG
>JBILPJ010000231.1:0-3210 GCA_044373975.1 Flavobacterium sp.
CCACTTTTAGTTTCCCAATATAACTTTCAGGAACTGCCGTAGAAACAAACATATTATTCAAATTCACAATTCGCATTAATCCTTGTCCGGGTCCAACTACTTGTCCTTTTTCTGTAATTAATTCGTCAATTACTCCTGAAAATGGGGCGATAATTCTTGTTTTTGCCAATTGCGATTTCATTTGTGAAACTGCTTTTTGTTGGCTAATCATATTGGTTTGTGCCTGCAAATACTGAATTTCAGAACCAATCTTTTGATCCCACAAACGCTTTTGTCTTTCAAAAGTTGTTTTCGCCAATGCCATTTGCGTTTCCATTTGTGCCAATTGCTGACTCAAACCACCATCGTCAATAGTTCCAAGAAGTTGCCCTTTGCTCACTTTTTGTCCTGAAAGTACGTTAACAGTATTTAAAATTCCCGAGAATTGTGGGTAAATAATGAGATTTTCTTTGGTATCTACATTTCCTTGAACTTCTAAATAATGGCTGAAAACAGTGTCTTTCACTACCGAAACAGAAACCAAAGCTTCTTCCGATTTTTTAATATCTAAAAGGGCAATCGCATCGTCCAATTTTGTTAATTGGGTTTGCAATTCTGCTCTTTTTGCTTTTATAGAAACCAAGTTTTTTGAAGTGATTAATGAATCAATGTTGGTATTGTCTTCTTTCTTTCCGCAAGAAAATAGTAGAATTGAAAGTGTTGCGATTAAAATTATTTTTTTCATTTTTGAGTTTATTATTGTTTGTTATTTTTTATTTATTACTTTTTCTAAACTTGCTTTTTTATTGATAATATTCACCATTGACTGCAAATAATTTTGTTGTGCGGAATACAATTGGCGTTGTGCCTCACTAAAATCGAAACTTGACGACAATCCTTCTGTGAATTTTATTTGTTGTTTTTTCTCAATTCGTTCTGCTAAATTCAAATTGGTTTTTGCTGTCGCAAATTCCTCGATGCTGAATTCATATTCACTTTTGGCACTTGCATATTGTAATTTCAATTTTTGTTCGGTTTCTGTAAGTTGCGTTTTCGCTTTATCGAAAGCAATTTTTGCTTGTTGCGTTCTGGCGCTTCTTGCCAAACTACTAAAAATTGGCACGTTTAAATTTACTCCCAAATTTGAATAATTCAGCCATTTTTGATTGCTCGTAAAAAACTGAAATTGATTTCCAAAGGCATTATATCCCAAATTTACATTTGCAGACAATGACGGTAACGCTTTGGTTTTTTGTAATTTATATTCTAATTGGCGTTGCTCCTGAAAATTCAAAGCCATTTGATAATTAACATTTTGCGACGGGGTAAATTCTCCTTGTGAAAAGGAAGAATCTAAATTGTTTATCGTCAAAGTATCTAATTTATCTGTAAGTTTTAAATCATCGGTAATGGCAATTCCTAAAGTAATTTTGAGCATTTTAGAAGCAATTTCCCGAAGTCTTTTAACATTATTCAAATTACTATTCACGGACGAAAGCGTAATTTGAAGTTGCTCAACATTTTCTTCTTCAATCAAACCATTTTTGAAGGTTTCCTTGGTATCAAACAAAGTTTTCTCTAAAATAACTTTGTTTTTCTCCAAAATCAAGATACTTTCTTCTGCCAACAAAACATTTCCATAAGCGTTGATAACCATTTCTTTGATTTCAACATCTGTTTTTTGTTTGGCATTTTCATAAAATTTCAAATAGGTTTTTGAAGCTTGCAAGGCAACAATATAGGAACCGTCAAAAATCAATTGACTTAAGGTAGTTCGGGCATTCATATTGTGTTTAGTTCCAAAAGCTACTTCTGCAAATTCTCCAGGATTTCCCCCAAAAAATTCAGCAGGAATAAGAGATTTTTGCAATTCAAAATTGTCTTGGTAATCTAAACTTGCATTAATTTGTGGCAAACCCATTGCGGTTGTTTCCCACTTTTTACTTTTTGCGGAAGCAATATCTCGGGTTGCATTTATTGCCGAATAATTATTACTTAATGCGTAATTAATTGCTTCTTCAAGGTTAAAAGAAAAGCTATTTGGTTTTTCTTGCGATTTTGCAGTGATTGCAAAAGATAATAAGGTAATCAAGATTACTTTTTTCATTATTGTTCAATATTCATTAATTGTTTTTCTAATTCTGCAATTCCTGCTGGCGTTGCAATTGCTCGTGTATGGTATTCTAATATTTCTAATTCTAATTGTTGCCCTTCTTTTTCGGAACTTGTTTGTTCTTTAATGCTGAAAACCAAATTATAGTAAAATCGGACATATGTTTCAACCGAAATTCCTTTTCGATACAAACCTTGTGAAATTCCATTTTCAATATTTTGTTTGAAAACCGTATTGCATTCATTGATTTCCCTAGCTATTACTTTCTCATAGATTTCTGGATAATGTTTTTTTAATTGATAAATGGGTGACGTATCAGCCGATTTAAACATTTCCTTGAACATCTTTCTGATTTCGAAATTTTCTTCGATGGCATTGTGTTTTTTTGCCACGATATTGCTAATAATCTCGTGAACTTCAGAATGAACCGCCGCCGTACTTTCCTCAATCAAAACTTCTTTATTGCAAAAAAACTTGTAAATTGTTTTTTTTGAAATACACATTTCCGCAGCAATATCGTCCATTGTAACACTTTTGAAACCAAGCTTCAAAAATAAATCACTTGCTTTCGATATGATTTTATCTTTCATTCTGTAAGATTAAAAGTGTTAATTAGGACAAATTTACAATGGAAACTTTAAATACCGAAATAGTTTCCAAAGTATTTACATTTAATTAACATTTGAGAAAGTTTCAAGTTCAAACTTTTTTGAGTTTCTTTGTAAGACGCAAAGATTTTAAAGAAACCTCTTTTCAATCTTAACCTTTAAAATAAGAATAATGCATTCTATTTATCAGTATCAAGAATTTATTTCGGAGTATTTGCAATCGCAATATGAAACCAAAGAGCCTAAAAATCTGTATGATCCAATTCATTATATATTAGGACTTGGCGGAAAAAGAATGCGTCCCGTTTTAACATTGATGAGTGCCGAAGTTTTTGATGCAGACTACAAAAAAGCATTGCCAGCTGCACTTGCCGTTGAAGTTTTTCATAATTTTTCGCTAATTCACGATGATATTATGGATGATGCGCCTTTGCGAAGAGGCAATGAAACGGTTCACGAAAAATGGGATATTAATACCGGAATTCTTTCAGGCGATGCGATGTTGATTTT
>JBILPJ010000073.1:0-10423 GCA_044373975.1 Flavobacterium sp.
TACAGGAGTGCTGGTACAACCATTAATAGTTATCCATTTATCAACTGCTTGAAAATGCGATAAAACCGTTCCTCCTGCAGTTCCACCAGCCGTCATTTGTCCACCAGTAAATGGAACTAATGGGTCGGTAGTTCCGTGAATATAAATTGCAGGGACTGGTCTGCCGGGATTACAACTTGAAGCAATTGTTGTAGCTTCTATTGTCGCAGCATCTACAGCAATTGCCGCAATTCTATTACTTAATTCACAACCCAATCGCGAAGACATAAATCCACCATTTGAGATTCCAGTTGCATAAATTTTGGTGCCATCAACAGATAAATTTGCAATTGCATAGTCACACATTTGATTGAAAAAACTAACATCATTAATTCCTAATTGATTTGGAGTAGTTGGTCGCCCATCATTCCAATTATTCTGTATTCCTGCAGGATAAATTAACACTACTTTTTCTCTATCTGAAATAGGTTTGAAATTGGCAATGTTAATCATTCCTTCAGGCGTTCCGCTTCCGCCGTGAATTGCGAAGATTAAAGGCATTTTTCCTGCGTTGTTATAACCAGTGGGTAAATAAACAATAAAACTTCTTGCATTTCCATCAACTGTCAAATTGATTGTTTTTTGTTCACTTGGTTTGTCGGCAGTTGTTGTTGGATTGTCATCTTTGTTACAAGACAATAATGTAATAAAAAGAAGAGAAAAAATTAGCTTGATTTTCATAACTTATCATTTAATAAATAAGGCTTTCATTTTTTTGCTAAAATACAAAAATATTTAACATTGGCATTTTCTATGGTTTTAACTCTTTGCTTTTCTGATTGTTAAATAAATTACCATCGCATCAAAATTGTAACTTTCTCCAAGAGAGGGAGCAAAAGTCCAGCAGCAATGTTGGACTTTTTATTTTTAATAAAATTCCTAGTGTTTATTCTTTAATAAACTTGGCAGCGTTTTTACCTGATACCTTTACATAATAAATACCTTTTGATAATTGCTCAACACTGATAGTTGTGTCGCCTTCGTTAAGTTTCCCATTTAAAACCATTCTTCCTAAACCATCAATTATTGTGTAAGGTTGGTTGATGAGATTGTAGTTAGAATTTATATTTAAAATACTTACAACTGGGTTAGGATATAAGCTTACACTACTATTATCAATAACTTCCGTGGCTAAATCACTACAATTACCCGCTAGCCCTGCATCTGTTATAGTCCAAGAATAGGTATTAAGTATAGAAGTTCTTGCTGTTTCGCCATTGCAATAATTAGAATTGCCTCCTGAAAAAACAACATTTGGTTCTAAAGGATTCTCACTTGGTGCTATTGTAGACCAACCTATTAATAGGGTATCATAGTTAGCTATAGAAAGTTGTACTCCTGCAAACATAGACGACATATTAGTCACATTACCAACATTCCATGAACCAATAGGTTGGTTAAAAGAGGAAGTGCCAAAAAACATAGAATCCATATTGGTTACACTACTCACATTCCAAGAGTTAATAGGTTGGTTAAAGGCGGTAGCGCTTTTAAACATATTAGACATATTGGTCACACTATTCACATTCCATAACCCGATAGGTTGGTTAAAGGCGGTGTCGCTTTTAAACATATAACTCATATCGGTAACACTACTCACATTCCAAGAGTCAATAGGTTGGTTAAAGGCGGTAGCGGTATTAAACATACCAGACATATTAGTCACATTCCCAACATTCCAAGAACCAATAGGTAGGTTAAAATTAATTGCAGAACTAAACATATTAGACATATTAGTCACATTACTCACATTCCAAGCACTAATGTTTTGGTTAAAACTCGTTGCAACATAAAACATACTGTTCATATCGGTAACACTACTCACATTCCAAGAACCAATAGGTTGGTTAAAAGAGGAGGCTCCAGAAAACATGCTGTTCATATCGTTAACATTACTAACGCTCCAAGAGCCAATAGGCTGGTTAAAGGCGGGGGCGCTTTTAAACATATTAGACATATTAGTTACATTACTCACATTCCATGACCCTATAGGTTGGTTGAATGAGGAAGCACCGTAAAACATATAAGACATATTATTATTAGACACGTTATTCACATTCCAAGATCCAACAGGTTGATTAAAAGAGGACGCATAAAAAAACATATAAGCCATATTAGTTACGGAACTCACATTCCAAGACCCAATATTTTGGTTAAAGGCAAAAGCGTTAAAAAATAGTCTAAACATATTAGTCACATTACCAACATTCCAAGAACTAATAGATTGATTAAAGGCATTAGCGTTGTCAAACATAGAACTCATATCGGTTACATTAGTCACGTTCCAAGACCCAATAGGTTGGTTGAAAGTTACTGCTTGGTTAAACATAGAGCTCATATTGGTTACATTATTAACATCCCAAGACCCAATAGGTTGGTTGAAAGTTACTGCTTGGTTAAACAAATTGTTCGTAGCAGTTACAAGAGTCGTTACAATATTATCAAAAGGAATTGGTGCTGTACTGTTTGGAGGTGTAAAATAAGTTATGCCAGATGGAATATTTTTAGCATAATTAGTTATATTGCTTTTAGTTGTATTATCTACAATGGCAAACCATTCTATCCCTGTCCCTCTAGGGTTTGCTTGAATAAAGTATGGACTAGGAAGTGTTGTGCCCGTCCATTTAATGGTAATTAAGTTTGTATCTAATACAACTTGTGCATTGATTGTTTGAACGGCTAAAAATAATGAAATAATTAGGAGTATAATTTTTTTCATAATTATTTTGTTTAATTTATTTAATTGTAAATATATTAAAAATAAAATTAATAGTCCCTATGTCCTTGATTTTCTTATAATTGAGTAAGTAATCATCGCATTAAAATTGTAACTTTCTCCAAGAGAGGGAGCAAAACAAAACCCGATACGAAAGTGTCGGGTTTTTTTGTTTTTATTTGTAAAGAAAAATCCATTTTTTATACAGACCAAAGCTCCTTTGATAAAAAAATCGCATTTTCTTATCGTTTTTAATGGCCTTTGATAAAAAAATTGGATTTTTTATACAGATGAAGATGTTTGAGTTAAAAAAATTACCGGTAGAAAAGGATTTAGAAACAAAAGAAATTCTAAAAAAATTAGCTACAGCTCATAGAGCATTAGCTGAATTGAAAGGGGTTGCTACAAGTATTCCAAACGAAAGTATTTTAATAAATACATTGGGACTTCAAGAGGCAAAAGATAGTTCTGCAATTGAGAATATAATTACTACACACGATGACTTGTATAAAGCAGAGTTAAATGTTAAAGAAATAAAATCATTAAACGCTAAAGAAGTCCATAATTATATTGAAGCCTTAAAAAAGGGATTCCGTTTAATTTCTGAAAGGAAACTTATTACTAACAATAGTATTATTGAGATACAATCGTTATTAGAAAAAAACAATGCGGGTTTTAGAAAAGTTCCGGGAACATCATTAAAAAATGCCTCTACAGGAGAAATAATTTATACTCCTCCACAAGATATAGCTGAGATAAACGATTTAATGTCAAATCTTGAAATTTTCATAAACGACAATGAATTTAGTGAATTAGACCCGTTGATAAAAATGGCTATAATCCATTTTCAGTTTGAAAGCATACACCCTTTTTATGATGGTAACGGACGAACCGGGAGAATAATAAATGTATTGTATCTTGTACTTCAAGATTTACTTAATCTACCAATTTTACACCTAAGTAAGTATATCATCGCTAACAAAGCAGATTATTATAGATTACTTCAAGAAGTTAGAGATAAAGACGAATGGGAAGAATGGATTTTGTTTATGTTGAATGCGGTAATAGAAACATCAAAAGATACAATTTCGGTTATAGAAAAAATAAAAAACCTCCTAATTGAATACAAACATAAAATCAGAAATGATTATAAATTTTATAGTCAAGATTTACTGAATAACTTATTCAAACATCCCTACACCAAAATAGAATTTTTGGAGCAAGAATTAGGGATTTCAAGAATTACAGCTGCTTCCTATCTAAATAAATTAGCTGACGACGGATTATTGAGAAAGGAAAAGTTAGGAACTGCAAATTATTATGTTAATCACAAACTATATGATATACTTTCAAAATAAATTTCATTGTTCCCTTTACTATTTATGCTTTTACTATATATATATTAAAGTAATAGATAATTGAGTCTGAAATAATGACTGTTATACCCCATCACGAAAAGCAATGATATGAAGTGGGGCTACTGGGTCTTCTGTCTATATTATTAACTCAAACTCTCCTTGATATATCAAAAAAATTGACTTGGGGGGCTGCGGGGTGCAAAACCTAATATACTTCTTGTTTTTTAACAAATAAAAAAATAATATAATCTATACATTTGATTTTAAGAGAATTGAATAGGCAATCATTACATTAAATTTGTAATTTTCTCAAATAGTGAACAAAATTATAGCCTTTACATTTCTGTAAAGGCTATTTGAT
Organism: Flavobacterium sp.; assembly: GCA_044373975.1. Lineage (GTDB taxonomy): Bacteria > Bacteroidota > Bacteroidia > Flavobacteriales > Flavobacteriaceae > Flavobacterium. The sequence goes on from JBILPJ010000073.1 coordinate 4,475, forward strand.
TTTAAGGGCTAAAGTTCTTTTAATTATATAATTTTAAAATATTTATTTTTTAATTAATTTTTTTATTACACGCTGATTTGAATCAGATACCACTTCTAAGAAGTATGTTCCAGCATTTATTGCATTAAGATTTATTAATTCCGAATTCAAAGAAGATGAAAATGATGTTGTTTGAATTATTCTACCCAATTGATCAATAATTTTAACTTCTTTAATACGATCATTTTCGTTTTTTAACTCAATTAATACCGTATCTACGGCTGGATTTGGTGAAAATATAAAATCCTTACTTTCAAATTCATTAACTTCTAAAAACTGAACAAATTGTGTTGAGTTTACATTTGTTATGATTGCTGGATTGAAATCAAAATAAATATTTGCAGAATTTGGAATAACATCTCCAATTGCATATCCTGATTTAGGTTTTACCTGAAAAGTTATAAATCCATGTCCAATTGTTTCCGAGCTTGATGACGATGGCGGTAAATCGATACCATTAAATTTCCAAGTTAATGTATTTCCAATTCTATCTAAAGAGAAAGCGGCGCTTGCGTCAATCATTTTTATTGTTGTTTCATCCAATTTGGAATTTAGAACATCTACAACTTTTACATTTATTGCATTTGCAGTTCCAGTATTCTCAAAGTTAATGGTGTACGTCAAATAATCATTTGCTGTAAAGGATGAATGAAGAATCTTACCTCCATGCGCTTCGGATTTATCATTAGGATCATACGATCCAACAATAGTTTCAATTAAAGTAGCCGAATTGTTTAAAGGAAAAGCATCTGTTCCTGCAAAAGTTACTTGTGCAGAACTTGTAAGTTGTTGTCCTAAAACAACGGTTGGAATTGTTGGAACTTCCATTTTTACCCAAAAGTAACGGTATTCATTTGGTAATAAATTGGTGAAATTATAAGAAAAACCGGTAGCGTTTGCAACTGTTCCCGTTTGATATATTCCACTAATTGATACTTCTGAAGGCTTCGTGAAATTTAGAGTTCCAGAAGCAATTGTTTGTGATCCATTATTTCTATAAGCGATATAATTATAATATGGAAAACCTGGACGTGGAGGTGAATATCTATATAAATATACAGAAACATCATTGTAAGGAATTGCAGTAATTGGAAAATTATAGGTAGTAATTCCAGAGCCAGCTGCTACAGTTACATTTGGATATGCTGCCGTACATACATAATACGGAGCATATTGACTATTAACTGTATAGGTTAAATTATAGGTTGTTGCTGGGTTTGATTCGTATAAATAATAACTGTACCAAGAATAAATATTATGAACAACTCCGTTATTATTGAGAACATAATTAAAATTCCCTAATCTAAAATTTTCCTCTCCAAAATCTTGAATTCCATTTGCATTAGTGTCAACAAAAGCATTAAGTTTTATCCCGTTTGAAGTGCTCAATAGATTGTAAACACAATAATCTTGATTAGTACCGCCTATATAACAACTAGAATAGATCTCTACTCCATTATAAATCCCCGTTAAATTAGCGAAAAACCCAAATCCTCCATTGTTAATATCTTGCTGTGTAATCACATGAGTTGCATTAACTGTAATTGTACTACTCGAGTTTACCAAAGTAGGGGCTCCTGAAATTGTAATTCCAATATTTGAAACAATATTTGAAATCGGAGAATTTCCTGCATTAGTATAGGTCAATTGATAATTTATTACATCGCCAACATTTGTAAAACCATCTGCATTTGAATCAAAGTAAGTTCCTATGCCACTAAATAAAAGGGGACTAGTAATTTGAACTGTAATTTCAGAAGTAGAACAATTATCTGGATTTGCAATTTCACAAATAGTATAGGTTAAACTATAATATCCAATCGCAATATTTTGTGGAATAGTTAATATTCCAGAAGAATTTAATGTTATTCCTTGATTATTTGAGCTCAGACTAATGCTTACATTATTTGCATTTACAGCCAGTCCGTGAAAAGTGTCGTTGGTAAGCACTTGAAAAGTAGTTCCTAATCCTGCGGCAACAGATACACTATCAAGATTGGCTCTCAAATCATAATTATCTAAAATAGTACCAGTTCCTGTAAAAGTAGGATTAAAGGTATTTCCAGAAGTAACTATTCCGCTTACTGTGAAAGTTTCTGTCGCCTCTTGTAAGGTATCCAAGACAGTTGGTACTGAAAATGATGTCGAGTAAGTTCCTGCTGGAATTGTTACCAACATTGATGTAGCGGTGAAATCTGAAGTGCCCGCAGTTCCTGTTCCGGTTACCATTTGAATAGTTGTAGCATTTGGGCTTGCTGGAATAATTGAAATACTAAATGAGGCAGTTCCTCCTTCCAAAACAGAAGCATTGGCTATCGTAATTTCTGGAAATCCATCATCATCTATAATGGTAAATAACTGAGAAACGGGGGAAGTTGAAATCGCTGCAGAAGTTGCTGAAATTGTAAATGTTTCGTTAGGTTCGTCTAAAGTGTCATTAGTAGTATTAACAATAAAACTTGCAGAACGAGCTCCAGCATTAATTACTAAATTGGTCGAAACTGAGGCGTAATCAGCAGCACCAGCAGTTCCATTTGTTGAAGTCAAAACTAAAGTCATTGCTGTGTTATATGGATTACTCAAGTTAACACTTAAATTCATAATATTTCCCTCCAGAACCGAAGTATTCCCACCTATTGTTGCAGTTGGAAGAGTATCATTATCCACTATAGTAATTGTTGTGGAAAAAGGCGAATTTGAAATAGTTGCTGAAGTGGCACTAATGGTAAAAATTTCATTAGATTCAACCAAACTATCATTTGTGGTAACTATACTTATTGTAGTACTTGTACTTCCTGCCAAAATAGTTTTCGTTGTGGAAATCGAAGTAAAATCAGCTGATCCTGCAGTTCCAATTGTTGAAATAAAATTTATTACAAGGTCAGAACGATATGGATTACTCAAATAATAGTTAATTGTTTGAGTCAATCCCTCAGTAATTGAAGGGCCATAACTTGTCAAAGTTGGGATGGTATCGTTATCCGTAATATTAATTGTGGCATTATAGGAAACATTCGAAGTATTGCCAGAAGTGACCGTTGCACTTAAAGTGAAATACTCAAAAGTTTCTGGAATTGCATCATTTGTAGTTGCAATTGAAACGGTGTAAGTTGCTTGACCCGCAGGTATTGTTATTGTAGAAGTTGTAGCGGCATAATCAGAAACTGTTGCTGTCCCATCATTTGTTACAATGTTAATTACCGTGTTTGCATTATTCGCTGCAGATAATCTAAATGTCAAAGTTGCAGCATTTCCCTCAATGATGCTTCCATAGTTAGGTGAAATAGTAAAGCTTGGGTTTTGAGCAGTAACAGTGTTTAAAAAAAGTCCAAAAAACAAAAGTAAAATCGTTTTTGTGTATAAATTTCCCATAATAATTTAGTTTTATCAATCCCAATATTGGGATATATTAATAAATAATGTGAAACAAATATATGTAAAATATCATTAAAATAGAAAATGTAGCAAGACAGATAATAATATATCAATTCTTTGGGAGTTTTATTTATGAGTAATAATCCTTACGCTTTTGTTATCAAATTGAATTTCAAATTGAATTTTGCTGGTTAACTTATTTCTAAAAAAGTCAGTATTGGTGCTTTAGCCAGTTGTGAAATCCTAATTTAGTCTTGTTTTTTTCTTTTGAAGCACACGTTTTATTTTTCTTTCACTATTCCACCCGCCATTCGCTGTATCTCTTGTTGCGTCCCGAAGCGTCGGGACCGCCACAAGAGGATGCCGCTACTGTCAGGGCTAAGTTTGAACTCTTATATTTTCATAATTGGGTTTTTTAAAAGGGAACCACACGAAAGGATTCGTGCGGTAGCTTTGAACCACACGAAAGGATTCGTGCGGTAGCGGTGACTCTAGAAGTAAGCAGTAGGCTTTATTTTTTTACATTATCTTTTGACTTAGAAATTCTTTTTACAACTGCTTTTTTTGATTTTCTTGAAGCAATAAATTCACTAATTTCTATTCTCTCTTTTTCTGTTAAAGGTGGACTTTTTATAATAAAATCAACACCTTTTGGTTCTTTAATTAAATTCATTTTTTATGATTTAAAATATTTTTGGACTAATTTTTTTGATGCTTCGGTTTCAATAATCATTCGCTGATTTTTAAAATGAAATGCACCTAAATTTTCTTCATAATGCTTAATTAAATTTGATTTGGCTGTAAACGCAACAAATCCATCGTAGCCTTTTTGGAAAGAAATTTTACAAGCAAAAGCAACTAAATTTCCTGCTACACCTTCATAAAGTTTGTTATTACCAATATTAAACGGAGCACTTTCTAGAAGATTCATATAAATATGGTCTCGTTCAATAGTTGTACTCAATAATCCTTGAATAATATTAGAATTATTAATAATTGTCAATTTATAGACTTCTTTTTTAATATCTATAAATGCTGTTCTCCAATCAAAATTTCAATCATTTTTCTTTGTAATGTACTTTAAATTAATAGAGGTAAATCTACTAACTTCTGTTTGAAAACTATCTCCAGAAATAGTATTCAATATTGAATCAGTTAGTTTGTCAATTAGAAAACTTTGTTCTATTTGCACTTTATTACTCACATACCAAAAATACAAATTTTAAAGTACAAATACCATTTCTATTTGAAGTTTTTTAATTACAACCAGCTAGTGCTTAACATTTAAACACGTAGATGGTGCGGATATGTAACCGCAACGGATAGGTAGGATGAACCAAAAAAAATGAGTCTTAATTAATCCCATAAAAAAAACGAGCCTCAACTCGTTTCTAATAAATATTTTTTCTGTGCCCTAAAGCAATAACATCTATAATTAACTCATTATCAAAAATTTCGTAAATTACACGATAATTTCCAATTCTTATCCTATAACCATCACGCCCTTTAAGTTTTTTGTTTCCTGCAGGTCTTGGGTTTTCCTCTAATTCAAAAATAGCGTTAAATATGGGTTCGGCAATATTATCAGGGAGCTTGTCTAATTGCTTTTGGGCTTTTTTAGATAAGACAGCCGTATATTTAGACATTTTTCTTTTTTCTATTTTTTAGGTAATCCGAAAGCAAAATACGTTCTCCTGTATCCTCTTTTTTAGCTTCGTCAAAAAGTTTAATGTCTTCTAATTCTTCAAGTTCCTCCATAAGGATATCAAATTCATTTTGAGGAAGAACAACAAGGTTTTTACCAGCGGTGTCTTTTATGTATTGTGGGTGTATAGCAATCATATTTTTTTAAGTTTTAGCTTGGTTCTAAATATTGTTTTAAAAACCTTTTAAAGGTTTATAAGAACCAAGTAAAGTTAAAATATTATTTTGAATCTTGATGTCTAAAATTAGTTTTTTTAATAATCAATAATGACCATCAGTAATTTATGTTAATATTGATTATTAATTCGTCCTATTTTTCTGTTAGTTTGTAAATATGTAATTCATTTAGTACCTTATTATTGACCATTTAAATCATAAAACTCATACGAAAAACATTCGAATTAATGGAGTTGATATAAGTATTGATTTATTTTGATATTATATCTACATTATCATTTTTATTTGATAATATTTTCAAATAGAAACGAAAAATCCCGTTTAGTATCAACTAAACGGGATTTTATATTTTAAATAATTGCAACCTTTTACAATTCAAACGCTTTTTTAGGATTGTTATCACACAATAATTCCAATGGGTTTTCTAAGGCTTCTTTAACCGCAACTAAGAACCCAACCGACTCGCGTCCGTCAATGATTCTGTGGTCATACGATAAAGCAACATACATCATTGGGTGAATTTCAACTTTACCATTCACAGCAATTGGACGCTCAATAATATTGTGCATTCCTAAAATTCCTGATTGTGGTGGGTTGATAATTGGCGTACTCAACATACTTCCAAAAACACCGCCATTGGTAATGGTAAATGTA
>JBILPJ010000232.1:0-3170 GCA_044373975.1 Flavobacterium sp.
ATATGCGTCTTGTTCCTCTTTTGTTTCTTTAATTTTATTGACAATATCTTTATAAACAGCAGGTTCGGTATATTTTAATCCTAAATCTTCCAACTGCGTTTTTATATTATACAATCCCAATCGGTGAGCAAGAGGCGCATAAATATATAAGGTTTCCGATGCAATTTTAGTCTGTTTATATTCCTCCATCGATTCCATAGTTTGCATATTATGGAGACGGTCAGCCAATTTTATCAAAATCACACGCACATCATCATTTAATGTAAGAATCATTTTTCTGAAATTCTCTGCTTGCGTCGAGGAGTTTAAATCTTTTTGGATTTTGGAAATTTTTGTCAATCCTTCCACAAGTTGTGCTACTTTTGGATTGAACATTTTTTCAATGTCTAAAACGGTAATATCGGTATCTTCAACAACATCGTGTAATAAAGCTGCGGCGATTGAAGTGGCTCCCAAACCAATTTCTGACGCTACAATTTTTGCAACAGCAATTGGGTGAAAAATATAGGCTTCCCCTGATTTTCTTCGTTGTTCCTGATGCGCATCAACAGAAACATCAAAAGCTTTTCGGATTAATTTTTTATCTTCGGGTGTTAATGTTTGATAACTTATTCGGAGAAGTTCTTTATATTCTCGGGCAATAGCCTTGTTTTCTTGTTCTATTTCAATTTCTGTCATAGCTATTTTTCATTCAATTTCTAAAATTATGAATAAGTAACGAGATGTGCAAACGATGAATTATAATTGTGATATAAATGTTATTTCAATCTTGAAAAATTAAAATCCTCTTTGCCTTTTTGCTTCAAATATTAATATGGCAGCGGCAACCGAAACATTCATAGAATCGATTTCGCCTTGCATTGGAATAATGATGTTTTGTGTCGCTGCATCTCGCCATTCTTGAGTTAAACCAGTTGCTTCTGTTCCAACAACCAAAGCCGTTGGCGTGGTAAAATCTTGCGTATGATAGGACGTTGAATTTTGTAATGTAGCACAATAAAAATTGATTTTTCGCTCTTTCAAATAAGTAATAATTTCAGAAGTTGTGCCAGTTGCAATTTGATTGGTAAACAAACATCCAACGCTAGAACGCACCACATTTGGATTGAACAAATCGCCTTTTGGATTGGCAATAATCACAGCGTCAAGATTGGCGGCATCTGCGGTTCGCAATAATGCACCAATATTTCCTGGTTTTTCGGGTGCTTCGGCAATCAAAATCAATGGATTTTCTTTCAGTTTTAAATCTGATAAATTCAAATTTTTGCTTTTTGCAATTCCAATAATTCCTTCGGTTGTATCTCGATAGGCTAATTTCTCAAACACTTCTTTATTGATTTCAATCAAGTTGAATGGCTGCACTGACAGTTGATTTATTTCAATTTCAGAAATCAATTCAGGATAAAACAAAATCGTGTCAATTTCGTATCCGCCTTTTATTGCCAAAGAAATTTCGCGTTGCCCTTCAATCAAAAAAGTTCCCGATTGTTTTCTGGCTTTTGCTTTTTCCTGTAAAAGTACCAATGACTTTATATATGGATTTTGAACGGATGTGATTTGTTTCAAAATAGTAGGTGTTGAATAATTATGCTACAAATATAATGAGAGAAATTGATGTGGGTTATTTTTAATGAAAAACTATCGCGTTAAATACAAATATCCTGTTAGTGATTCGCTATAATCAGGGTCGTTTAAATCAATTATATAAAAATAGGTTCCCGCAGGAATTTCTTTATTGTCAAGCAAAATGCCAGTGGTTGCAAAACCGTCCCATTCTTGAGTTGTGTTGTTTCCTGTCCAAATTAAAGTTCCCCAACGGTTGTAAATGGAAACTTTATATTTCAGGAAAATGCCTATCAAACCATCAATATGAAAAGTGTCATTTTCACCGTCGTTGTTGGCAGAAACAAAATTATAAACTACTGGCGGACAGTTTTTTGTTTCCAATATAAATGAAGTAATACTCGAACAATTGGCATTTTCTAATCGAACATATATGGTTTTTGGAGTTGTTAATGCAACAAAATTGGAAGTATTAAAAATTGGATTTGTACTGTTTTGAGCATTTAATAAAGAATCATAAAAACGAACAGTATCGGAAGGATTTACTTTTACTAAAGTTTCATAATCCGAAAAATTGAAAGTTCCTTGACCAGCACCTTCATTACAAGCTTCATTATTTGGCAATAAATTGAACAAAGGCGAAACACTTAAAACCACTGGAACAGTAAATTTATTATTGATTTCGCTAATTTCTGTAACAATTCCAACACCAGAACCATTATCATCAACAACAAATTTCAAATCGAAATTATCAGCTATTGTATTTGGAATAATAAGCGTTACTTGCCCGATTTCATTTCCATCAATTGGGATGATTGTTTGCGTGAAAATAGTTCGAATAAATACATCATTTGCATAAATAGAAATAGGAGTATTTGCTGGTAAAACAGCCGTAGAATTCAAATTAGAAATTGTATAATCAGCAACAATTGTTCTCGAATCGCAGGTTGTTGCAACGTTATTAATTCCAACCGTTGCATCGGGTAATTGACTGTTTAACTTGGTTACAATGGCATTTATCATCACAAAATCTTGACCAGAAGTAAGTTGAATTTGTGCAGATGTATCACCAATACTTATGTTGTTTTGAATCGGATAAACATCCAAATCCATATTGTATAAAGTAGTAGCATTTGTTTGACTATTTGTTCCGTTAAATGCATTATTAACAGGGTTTAATGGTGGATTTCCAATTGGATTTCCATTAATTCGTAGCGTTTCATTTACAGCAATTCCAGAATCACCTTCCCAAGCCAGAAAACCAATTTTCGCATCTACATTATCAATGACATTCAAACTATTTAGGGTAATATTTATTTCATCAGGAACGGCTTGCATTCCATCATAAACATTCAATTGATTCAAGGGTAAATTTGTATTTTTATAAACAACAATCAGCGCCCAACCAGCAAAATTAGTGCTTCTTTGAGCGTGAAAATCAATAAAACTAGAAACATCGAGGTCTGAAATGGTATAAGTTCCAATTCCAGTGGCTTGAACTTGAGCAGTAACGTCTTTAAAGGCACTGAAATAATCAAAAATTAAACTTGAAAAAACTCTTTGATGGCTAAAAGTTCTGTCAGGTGTAATGGCTTGACCGTTTAATT
>JBILPJ010000233.1:0-3164 GCA_044373975.1 Flavobacterium sp.
CCACCAAAATGACAAGCTTCATATAATTTTTCTAAATCGGCTGGATTATGAGAAAAATCGGCATCCATTTCAAAAATATAATCATACTCTTTTGCCAAAGCCCATTTGAAACCAAACACATACGCAGTTCCTAATCCTGCTTTCTTTTCTCTTTTTTCTAAAAATAATTGATTCCCAAATTCCTTTTGAAGTTCAATTACTTTATCGGCGGTTTTGTCTGGTGAATTATCATCAACAACAAGAATATGAAAGGGTTTATGCAATGAAAACACTGCTCTAACGATGCTTTCAATGTTTTCAATTTCGTTATAGGTAGGGATTATAACAATGCTATTACTCATATTTTTGTGTGAATTTCTATGCAAAAATAAACTTTTTATGTTTTATGATTCATAATAATTGTATAATAAATGAAACCGTTGAAAAATTTAGTAATTTTGCATTAATATGATTGGAAACATACTTCATCCTCGAATAGTTGAAAATAAAGATTGGGCAACCGCTTTATTTATTTTCGCATTTGTATTAATTGCAATAGCAAAATCGATGTTTGAAAACAGATTTAACGAGTTCTCAAGGCTTATAATTTCTGACAAATACATAAAAGTTTATCGCGATTCCAGCCAAATGTCAAGTTGGTTTACGGTTTCATTATTTGTGGTTCAGTTGATTTCCCTCTCATTTTTTATTCAATTGGCGCTTCACACATTTGGAATTGTTTCCAAAACGGATTGGCTCATTTATATTCAAATTATCACTTTCCTTACTTTTTATATTTTATCCAAGTATTTAATTGAATTAATAATTGCAACTTCGTTTGATATTGAAGAATTTGTAGAACAATTTAACTTGCAAAAAGTAAGTTACAGAACTTATATTGGTGTTTTTTTACTCCCGATTAACTGTTTTTTGTTTTATTCTGATTCAATATCTAAAGAATTATTGCTTGGTTTTATTGCTATTGTTCTAATAATTAACTTGTTCACCTACTTGGTTTCATTAAAAAATTATCAAAATATTCTAATGAGTAAGTTGTTTTATTTTATTTTGTATCTTTGCGCACTTGAAATAGCGCCCTACTATTTTATGTATTATTGGTTTACAAAAAATTAGCATATTAGAAAATGTCAAATATGAAAGTGAAAACAATTTTGGTGTCACAGCCTGAACCTAAAGTGGAGAATTCTCCTTACTTTGAGTTGCAACAAAAACATAAAGTAAAAATTGATTTCAGACCTTTTATTCACGTCGAAGGAGTTAATGCAAAAGAAATTAGACTTCAAAAAATTGACTTAAATAATTTTACTGCGATAATTTTAACAAGTAAAAACGCAGTAGATCACTTCTTTAGAGTTGCTGAAGAAATGCGCTATAAAGTTCCCGAAGGATTAAAATATTTTTGTCAGTCGGAAGCAGTCGCTTTCTATTTGCAAAAATACGTAGTCTATAGAAAACGTAAAATCTATGTTGGACAAAAGGATTTTATCGATTTAACTAATTTGTTGAAAAAATACAAAGACGAAAAATTTCTATTGCCGGCCTCAGATCAATTGAATGCAGAAGCACCAATTATCTTGAATAATTTAAAAGTAGATTGGACTCAAGCCGTTTTTTATAAAACCGTAATGAGCGATTTGTCTGATTTAGCAGATGTATATTACGATGTTTTAGCGTTTTTTAGTCCAACAGGAATTAAATCATTATTCATGAATTTTCCTGATTTTCAACAAAAAGACACACGCATTGCAGTATTTGGAAGCACCACTCAAAAAGAGGCTTTAGAGCACGGTTTGCGAGTTGATATTATGGCTCCAACCCCTGAATCTCCATCAATGACAATGGCGTTAGACAAATATATTACTAAATCTAACAAAGACGTTAAAGAAAAATAAATTTCGATCGATACATCTAACAAAGCTTCCCGTTTATTCTGGAAGCTTTTTTATTTGGGCGTGCCCTCGTTTAGAACGTCATTGCAAAGAATGAAGCAATCTCTATACTCGGTCGGGCATTTCGCTGCAAGTCCTCGTCAAGTTCCGCTTTCGCTACACTTGTCTGTGGGCTTTCCGCTGCATTCCCTCACGCAAGAGAGACAACTTAGAGTGTTAGATTTTAGATTTTTTAGATTTCTCAAAATAACCTGATAAAATAAAAATTGATTTAAGAATTAAAAAGGAAATATAGACTACATTTGAGAATATATAAAGAGATACAAACCTTCACCAATCTAACAATAATTGCACGCATATATGAAGGTTTGTCTAGCATATAAGATAGTTGGCGAAGATTGCCTCGAACCGCAAAAAAACATAAAACAGAAAAAATTAATTAAAAAATGAAAAAACTTTTTACAATTTTATTATTGAGTAGCAAACTTATGACATTTTCACAAAATGGTGCGCCAGCAAATCCTTATTACAATGGTTTCGATTGGACACAAACAGGAAATACATTAAAAACTGCTTTGGCTACAAAAATAACAACAACTCACACAAAATTATTGCAATATTTTGAAACTGAAAATGCGCTACAAAATGTTGACCGAGATCCAAATGATTTAATAAATGTGTTTTTAATTTACGGGTTTAGCAATTCTATTTGCACCTATACTAACGAAACAAACTATGGAACTTTTGCAAATTGGAATGAACATAGAAAAAGACATCGTGAAGCAGACCAACCAGCAGCAGTTAATCCAAATCCAGCTATAACTGAATGTGTTTGGAACAGAGAACACGTTTATGCAAAAAATTTGGGTGTGCCGATTTTAGATGATAATACTCCAAGCGCAGGAACTGACGCGCATCATATTAGAACAGCCGATGTTGACAGAAATGCTTTAAGGGGAAATAAAAAATTCGCAACCGGTTCAGGAAATTCAAGTGTTGTAGGTGCAAATTGGTATCCAGGCGATGAATGGAAAGGCGATGTTGCGAGAATGATGATGTATATGTATTTGCGTTATCCAACACAATGTAAACCTACTGGAGTTGGAACTGGAAGTGTTGTTACAACAGATACAAATATGGTACAACTGTTTTTACAATGGAACGCAGAAGATCCAGTTTCTCAATATGAAGACAATAGAAACACCTATTTAGGAAATAGTTCAAATACTAATGGTCAAGGAAACAGAAATCCATTTATTGACAATCCATATTTAG
>JBILPJ010000074.1:0-10325 GCA_044373975.1 Flavobacterium sp.
TTTTACCGTCTTTTTCAAGAACAATAAACCAAGTTTCTTTCTCGGTCATAACGCCTCGAGAAGTTCCCGATGGACGTTTGAAATTAAGTATGTATTTGTGATATGTTGCTTTCAAAATTATTATTTTTAATTAGATAATAGTCTTAAAACTCTATCGAAATCATCGCTAATTAATCCTGCTTTTTGGAATGAATCGAAGTCTGATTTTACTTTTTGAGTCCAACTCAAACTGTCTGTTACGTTTTGAAATTGATATTTTTTATAAATTATTTTGGCTTCTTTATAATTGTCATTTAACAAATAAGCGTGTGCTAAATTCAGTTTTGTAAGCAATTCAGAAGTATCTAAAGTTTCCCCAATTTTCAAATATTTAATCGCTTTTCCAAATTGTTTGGTATAAATATAGTTGATTCCAATTGCATTATAATCGGAAACCGAGCCTTTTCCAGAATTGATAATCGGCAATAAAAGTTCTATTGCTTTTCCGTAATTCCCTTGATTTGCAACTTCAATTGCTTCGTTTCTACTAGTTTCATTTATTGCGTTGGAAGTACCCGATTCCGTTAAACACGGTTCACTATTAGATTTAAAAACATTCGCTTTTTCAATATCCATCAGGCTTTGAAACTCCTGAAATTTATATGCTTTTTGGATTTTTTCCAATTGACAAACGCAATACTCATCGGATGTTTTTAGGTTTTTAGCAATTGCCGTTGTTTTACATTGGGAAAGTACCGCTTTTCTATTTTTTAAATTCCAACCTCTGCTTAATTTAATATCAACCCAAGGAACGATTTCCAATATTATTCGTTGGTTTAAAAGCCAGTTTTTACTTAAAAACGCAAACCATAAATTGGTTGTATTGGGTTGCAAACAAGCTGATTTATCTACCGAAAGGACTTTGGCATCTTTATTTACGGCGTTGTTTTGAATTAAACAGGCTTTGTCGGTTTTTCCGTTATTTTTATAAGCTGTAGCAAATGCGTTCGTGGTGAAAATTGCATATTGGCATTTGTCGTCACCTGAAACTTTAGAAAGTAAAAATAGTGCACCTGCCGAACCTTGGCTGATTCCTGTGGGATCGGGAATTGCTTTTAATACTGAAGCTAAACTATTGGCAAGTTGTTGGTTTTCGTCTAAAACGGTAATTCTATATACGATTTCTGTGGTTCCGACTGGGAAATCTTCAGATTTTACTACAATTCTATCTCTTGCGTTTACAACAATTTCTTTGTTGGTTGCTCGGTCTTTATCCCAAAATCCGTCTTGCTGGGCAAAGGAATTTAGGGATAATAGCAGTAAAAAGAGTGTCCATTTATGTTGTTTGTTCATATTGAAATATCGTATTGTGAATTACTATAAATTGATTTTAGGAATCAAAATTAGGATTAATTACTGAAATCATAGCCCCGATTGCAGTGAAAATTGTTTTTGTGAAAATCCTATTTTTTTGTTGCGCTTGCAGAACGACCAAAGGAAGTTCCTGCAAGGGCTTACAAAAAATGGATTTTGCAAAAACGATTGAAACGGAAAGCGGGAAATAGCTCCAAAAAATTAATGCGATTTTCTTCCTAATAATGTATTATAATTCGATGCTTTCGCCGATTTTTAAGAGCATTAAATCTTTGCCTTTATCGAAGAACTTCTTGATGGATTGTTCGTGATTTATTTCGATGAAACCGAATGTATCGTAGTGATATCCGAGGATTTTGTCGCATTCTACGAAATCGGAAGCGATGATTGCGTCGTCGATATCCATTGTAAAATTGTTGCCGATTGGAAGGATTGCTAAATCGAGTTTGGTGCGCATCGGGATGAGTTTCATATCCATTGTGAGGGCTGTGTCGCCTGCAATATAGATGTTTTTGTGCTCGCCTTCGATAACAAAACCGCCTGGATTTCCGCCGTAACTTCCGTCGGGAAAGGAACTTGAATGGATTGCATTTACGAATTTTACGATGCCAAAATCGAATTTCCAACTTCCGCCGTGGTTCATTGGATGCGATTTTAATCCTTCTTTGCTGTAATGACCTGCGATTTCTGCATTGGAAATTATGGTGGCGTTGGTACGTTTTGCGATTGCTTCGACATCGAGAATATGGTCTTGATGGGCGTGCGTTAGCAAAATATAATCGACTTTTAGGGCGTGAATATCAATGTGAGACGCTTTTGGATTTGCAGAAATAAAAGGATCCACGAGTATGTGTTTCCCAGCAATTTCAATGCCTAACGAAGCGTGACCGAAGAATGTGATTTTCATTTTTATGAAATTTAAATGTTAAATATAAAATTAAATGGTTCTTATCTTCCTCCCATAAACAAGTTTACAAAAATGTCTTGGAAGAAGAAAATCAAGCTTAATGACAACAAAACGGATAATGCGAAGGTGCTTAACGCCACTTTTTTCAATTCGGGGTCTAATTCTTTAGGATTTTTATTTTTATAAACCGTTACGAGGTGTTTAATTAAAGGAATAAAGGCCAAAACATAAATATATTGGTCGATATTGAAATCTTTGAAATAGGAAAATTCTAAAACCAAAATCATAGCAGAAATCACCAAAAAATAATGATAAATTTTTGCTTTTTCTCCGCCCATTTTGACAACAATTGTGTTTTTATTTGATTTTCTATCGGATGCTTCATCACGCATATTATTGAGATTTAAAACTGCAACACTCAAAAATCCGATGGCGGTTGCGGGTAATAATAAAAACCAATCCATTTCTTTGGCAAACATAAAATAGATTCCGAGTGTGCTTACTAAACCGAAAAAAAGGAACACAAACAAATCTCCGTAACCTCTGTATCCATAGGCAGAATTACCAACAGTATATCGGATTGCGGATGCAATTGCTAAAATTCCAAGTCCTAAATAAAATAATGAAAACCCTAAATTATGGTCTTTGAAAGCGACATAAATCAGTACAATTGCTGAAATTATAGTCAGTATTGAGGTAATTACCAAAGCGTGTTTCATAGCTGCAGGGGTAATTACGCCACTTTGAATAGCGCGTTTTGGTCCTACTCTATCTTCGTTATCTGTTCCTTTAATTCCATCGCCATAATCATTGGCAAAATTGGATAGTATTTGCAGTCCTAAAGTGGTAGAAAGTGCGAAAATGACAATTTTCCAATTGAACATCGATTGCGACATTGCGTAAAAACTCCCCACAATTATGCCCGAAACCGACAATGGCAATGTTCTTAATCGAGCGGCTTGAATCCAATGTTTCATGTAATCTGTTTTTAAGAAAGTTCTAAGTATAATTATTATTTTTATAAATTACATCCAATTACTATCGGATGTTTCCATTTTATACAACCACAAGTTTAAATATTTTTTTATTGTAGTATAATTGCCGAGCTGAAATCCAATATTTCCGCCAGCAGTGTGCAATGTTAGGTAGCCAATATCAGCGTTTTTATGCCAAAAAAGCTGCGATGTAGTGATTGCTTGAATCTTTTCTATAGCTATGATTTCATTGCTAATGTCCCAAGCCCCACTTTGTTTAATAATAAAATCATCACTAATAAACAGTCGGTAATTTCTAAACCCAAAATAAAGTATCAATCCCACAAAAGTAATATAAATTGGTGTTACCCATGCAAACTCCATCACTTCTTGAATACTATTGGCCACTATGAAAAACGCACATAAAGGTAATACAATTATCAGGAAAATTGCAAAAACTAGCTTACGATAATTGGGAAACAATCCCATTCCTTTTTGGGGAATTTGATGAAACAACAATTTTAATATCTCATTTTTTTCTTGTGAATTACACCCTGGAATTTCAATATAGGTATTCTTATTTTCTTTTTCACCACTTGTAGTCTGTGTTATTTTCATTTCCGAAATATTCATTTTCTTTTGAAAATAATTTCTTGAAATGGAGGTAATCTGTACTTTCTCGGATTTGATAATGATACTTTTAGTATTGATTAATCCAAAGGAGAGCAACAATGACCCTTTTTGTTTTGTGATTTTATAATCAAAGTAATTAACTACTATTCGAAAGATATTAATGATCAGTACCAAAACAAATAAAAACAACAATATAACAAGTAGCGATTTGATTATAGCGGTTTTATTTACATATTTTTCAACATCACCATCTTTTAAAATATCATACCCAGTAAATTTATTGATATAATCGGAAGCTGTGATAAAAAATAATATCAGTAACGCCAGGCTTTTTATGTAATTAGAAGTTATTCCCACTTTTAACAAACTGATAAAACTAATTTTTATAAAAGGGGTTGCAGATCCAACATTGTCTATAGCTGTTGCTACTTCTGTTGTTGAAAGGTTTTTAATATTCTTTTCATTGTCCAACAAATGTCCTTTTAATGATAAAGCCAAAGAATGGGAAATCGCTCTGATTTTTACTTCTTTGTTAGTACTTCCTGCTGTATCAACCTCTAGTTCAAAAACACCTATAACCCTTTGAATTAAAGATTGATTTATGTTGACCTGTTGGATTTTGTTAAGCTGAAAGGTAGTTTTGGTTTTGTTAAAAACGCCTTCACTAATGATGAATTCTTCGTTTTCAACATCAATATAAAAAGTGAAATTTTGGAATTTTAGAAATGAAATAAGTGCAACAACAACAAAAACCAGTAAAATTCCTAAAGCGAGGTACAACTTATTGAACTCATCAAATTTTACCAACAAAACAATTAAAATTGGCCCGAATACTTTAAGATATAGCCGCAGCGTATCGAAAAAAAGTACTACAATTCCAACTAAGGATTGTCGTTGTGGTGTATTGAAAGTGCTTTCCATTAAAGTTGTTTTTGGATTTTACCCATCAACAACTGCTTGATGTCTTCGGCTTGTGTAATCGCAATTCCAGGAATCTTAATATCGCTTGCACTCCCGCCTGCGGTGAAGATTTCTACTTTTGCCAAACCAAAATAACGCGAAATCAATCCTTCATGCAAAGCAACATGTTGAATTCTATTATATGGAATAACCATTGTGCTAGTAGCAATGATGCCACTGCGGAACAAAACATCGTGATTTCTAAACGCAAAGCCTTTCTTTTTTATTCCTAATAAGGCGAAAAAATAAACCAATCCTAAAAGCACCAAAAGTCCAATACTAATAAAAGTCCAATTTATTGGTGTCAATATATCATGATTGAATAAGGCATAAATTATCGCTCCGACAATAACAACACCACTGAAAATAGATACGTTAAGTAATACAACAGTTTTATATTTGGCATGTAATGGTGTGAATGTAACTTCTTCATACCTTGGCAATTGATTTGTATCTATGGTTTCGTTGGTAAAGTTTTCCATTTAGTAAAGCGATTTTTAATTCGGTTGTATGTTGATTTGTTCCTAAAACATTTTTAAGGCAACCATTTTTTTTCAAAATTAGGTTTCCGTTTTTCAAGGAAAGCATTTCGTCCTTCTTTCGCTTCTTCAGTCATATAGGCCAATCGAGTGGCTTCACCAGCAAATACTTGTTGCCCTACCATTCCATCATCGGTTAAATTCATTGCGAATTTTAGCATTTTTATGGATGTTGGTGATTTTTGAAGTATTTCCTGTGCCCATTCAAAAGCGGTATTTTCCAGTTCATCGTGGGGAATTACGGCATTAACCATTCCCATATCCATTGCTTCTTGTGCGGAATAATTTCTACCTAAAAAAAAGATTTCACGTGCTTTTTTCTGACCTACCATTTTAGCTAAATAAGCAGAACCATAACCGCCATCAAAACTCGTTACATCGGCATCAGTTTGTTTGAAAATAGCGTGTTCTTTACTTGCCAAAGTCAAATCACAAACCACATGCAAACTGTGACCACCACCCACTGCCCAACCTGGAACAACAGCAATTACAACTTTTGGCATGAAGCGAATGAGACGCTGCACTTCCAAAATATTCAAACGATGTTGGCCGTCGTCACCAACATATCCTTGATGTCCACGAGCATTTTGATCGCCACCGCTACAAAAAGAATAGACTCCATCTTTTGACGATGGTCCTTCTGCAGAAAGCAAAACAACACCAATTGACGTATCTTCTTGTGCATCGTAAAATGCTTGGTACAATTCAGACGTAGTTTTTGGTCGGAAAGCATTTCTAACATCAGGTCGATTGAATGCTATTCTGGCAACACCATCGCATTTTTTATAGGTTATATCTTCAAACTCTTTAACCGTTTTCCAGTCTATGGTATTCATAATTGAACTATTTTAGTGTAAAATTAAACCATTTTTTACTTTTTACGGCACGTTCAAATAAATATAATTTAGTTGGTATTCAATTATTCTGAATTAATTCTGAAATATGGTTTTTGATTATAAAAAAAGAGGCTAAAAAGCCTCTTTTAAAATCGTTATTTTAAACCATTATTCAATCTCAAAAGATTGACTTTCATTATTAGATGCTTTTCTAACATTCAATGCTTTTCCGGTTGAATCAACTACAAAAGCAGCAAAATGCATATTTGCAGTTACATAATTTGATGGAATTGTATAGGTGAATGTCTTTGTATAAACATCATTAATTCCTGTAGTACCTGTGATTATATCTCCTAAAATACTATTTGTAAGATAGGCTCTAAGTACGTCATCGTAATCAAAATTTACAATTGGATTTACACCTCCATAATAGCTTGTGGAATTTGTTTGATTGTAAACCAAATTATCTTGAAGTGCGTAAACTACTAATTTCAGATTTGAGAAGTTTTGTCCAAATTTAACATTAACCTCAACAGTAACAGTGTTTCCAGATAAACTAGTGTTTAAAGCCAATCCAACTCTTGGATTTACACCTGTAGTTAAGTTAACCGCTTGAGCAATATTACTTGTTTCTGGATAAATCCATTCTATTTTTCTGTTTAACATTCCTGTTGGGTAACCTACAAGACCAATCATGCTTTCTAAAGTTGATGCAGCAGCAAAATTATATGGATCAGAATTTCCTCTGTGAATAGCTACTGAAACAGCATCTGTGGTTTGTGAATGCACTTGTTCTAAAGCGTAAGAAACACTTGGACAATATTGACACCAAGTTCCTGTGTAGTCTTCAATTAAAACTCTTTTATTGAAATTGATTGCTGGTTGAACTGTAATTTGAATTGTTGGCGATGTTAAAGTAACATTAGCAGGTGTTAAATAAGTTGCGTGAACAGACAATGTTCCTGCTGTAGTAGTTGTAAAACGATTTCCTGTTATTGCATTATTATTTACAAAAACTGTTGACGTTGAAGTTAAAACACTCGTATTGTTTCCTGTGACTGCAAATGTCAAAACATCTCCAGTCAATACAGAAAGCGGATTTGAAGTTAAAGTTATACTTGCCAAAGGAATTGGGGCAACCGTTACGTTTACAAAAATCACTTTAGAAGTTTGATTTGAAAAAGTAGCTTTAACTGCATAAGATCCCGCCGCTGTAGGAGTGAAAACATTTCCAACAATTGGAGTATTATTAACTATTATTTCGGCTTGCGAAGACACGTCTGTTCCTTCATTAGTTACCACTGTAAAAGTACAGCTTTCACCAGTAAATCTAGTTACAAAATCGGTAGCAATAGAAATTGACTGAATTCCGGTGTCACCAGTTCCTGAGTCGGATTTGCTGCAAGAAATAAACAATCCGAAAAACATAGCTGCTAATAGTAGGTTTAATTTTTTCATAAAATAATTAGTTATTTTGATTAAAGGTTTTACAAATAAACTGATTTATTTTAAATTAAATGCAATATTTATTCTTTATTTGCAATTACATTGAATTAACGCTAATAAATATGAAAAAACTTGTTTTAATTTGGATTATTACTTTAAGCACTTCGCTTTTTGCACAACATCAAATGCCAAATGTTACATTAAAAAATCTAAAAGGAGAAACCATTAATTCCAATTTAGATTTTCAAAAAAAGGATGTTCTCTATGTATTTTCATTTTGGGCAACTTGGTGTGCACCGTGTGTTCAAGAATTAGATGCTATTAGTGATGTTTATAGTGATTGGAAAAGTAATATTAATATTGAAATTATTGCAGTTTCTGTGGATGATGCCAGAACTGAAAAAAGAGTAAAACCTTTAGTTAATGGAAAAGGCTGGGAATATACTGTACTTTTAGATACCAATCAAGAACTCAAAAGAAGTCTTTCAATTGCAAATGTTCCTTATATTGTAGTTGTAAAAAATAAGGAGATTGTTTACATTCAAAATGGACATTCTCCAGGCGGAGAACTTGAATTCTTTGAAAAATTAAAAAGTTTGTAATATGAAAAAAACGATATTCTTTATAGCAATTTGCACTTCATTTTCTATTTTTTCTCAAACTGATACTAAAACAGAAAAAATTAAAGGCAGATTATTTGGTGGATTTGAATCTAATTCTCAATGGTATTTAAACGATATCAATAGAGAAATTGAACATCCAGACCAACCCATTCGGTCTAATAATTATCTTCTATTTAATTATAATTATGGAAAATGGACTGCTGGAATTCAAGCAGAATCATACGCGCCAAAACCTTTATTGAATTTCAATCCAAAATATGAAAATACAAATTTAGGCACCTATTTCCTTAATTATAAATCTGATAAATTTGATATTACAGCGGGTTATTTTTACGAACAATTTGGTAGTGGGTTATTATTACGAAGCTGGGAAGACCGTTCTTTGGGTATAAATAATGCCATTCGTGGTGGAAAAATATCCTACAGACCAACTCAAAATCTACTATTTACAGGACTTTACGGAAAACAAAGAACGGGTTTTGATGTTAGCAACGGTTCTATTTATGGATTCAATTCAGATTTCAATTTATCTGGATTATTTAATGTAGAAAGTTCTGATGTTTCTGTTGGATTTTCTTATGTAGGTAGAACTGAAAAAACTACCTTTGAAAACCCAAATTTCAATGAACTCACCAATGGATTTGCTGGAAGACTAAGTTATAGTCATAAATCATTTTATTTTAATTCAGAATATAATTATAAATCCGAAGATGCCATTTTATATCCAAAAACAGTTAGCAATACTTTCGTTAAACCAGGAAGTGCGCTATTGATGAATTTTGGATACACCAAAAAAGGAGTCGGATTAGATGTCTCTCTTAGAAGAATTGAAAATATGAATTTTCTATCGGATAGAAATCCAGAAGTTTTTTCGCCTGAGCAAACCAGTTTAGCATATAATGATAGAATTATGAATTTTGTTCCTAGTTTAACCAAACAACACCATTCCAATTTGGCGAATATTTATGTGTTTCAAGCTCAAAAAACGGTGAGTATCGTTGCAGATAATGGCATTGCGAAAGCAGGAGAAATTGGTGGTCAAATTGATTTTTTCTACGAATTAAAAAAAGGAACTTCTTTGGGTGGTAAATATGGAACCAAAATTGCTTTGAATGCTTCCAATTGGTTTAATCTAAAAGGAGATTATACTTTGTTTCCGCCTGACTACAACACAGATTATTTAGCAACAGGACAAAAATATTTTTCAGATTACAATATTGAAATTGCTAAAAAATTCAGTTCAAATTTGCAAGGAAGTATTGTTTTCATTAATCAATATTATAACCACAAACTAATTGCAGCAGCTGTAAATGTTCAGGTAAACACCTATATTATTGCTCCCGAAATTACCTATAAATTATCTGGAACTCAATCTGTAAAAATTGCCGCAGAACACCTGTGGGCAGATTCCGATAGAAAAAATTGGGCCTCCTTATTAGTTGAATACAGCCCCAATACGAAATGGTCATTCTATGTTTCAGATATGTATAATTATGGTTATGATGAAACATCTGAATTAATTGACGATGTAACCGATCCATTCAAAATTCACTTTTATAATTTCGGGAGTGCTTATACCAAAGGAAGCACTCGAATTGCGTTGAGTTATGGACGACAACGAGGCGGATTAGTCTGTGCGGGAGGAATTTGCAGATTTGTACCGCCAAGCACAGGTATATCTTTATCAATGACGAAATCTTTTTAAATTGAATATTATTCTTCTAAAACTAAAATCATTCTTTTACCAAGTAAATCCCGTCTTCTTTAATTTCGATTAATTTCTCTCGATAAAGAGCGCCAATTGCTTTTTTGAACGTTTTTTTGCTCATTTTCAAAACCGTTTTAATATCCTCTGGGTGAGAATTATCCGTAAGTCTCAAAAAACCACGACTGGCTTTCAATTCTTCCAAAATTAAATCGGCATTAGGTTCAATGCTTTGATAACCTTGTATTTGCAACGCCACATCAATTTTATTATCAGGGCGAATTGTTTTAATATAACCACGCATTCTGTCCCCAGTTCGAATCGCATCATCATAAACCTCATCTTTATA
>JBILPJ010000235.1:0-3124 GCA_044373975.1 Flavobacterium sp.
AACGTATGATACTTCAGAAGGTCCAAATCCAACAACTTTCGCCAATTTTGGTGCAGGTGTAATGTTTGTTCCATCTGGTTTGGCCTATTACAATCAAATTCCATCAGCCTATATTCCTTCTTATTCCCCGTTAATTTTTAGTTTTAAATTAAAAAGTCAACGTTTTAGGGATCACGATAGAGATGGAATTTTATCAAAAGATGAAATAAATCCATCTACGGCAATAGATGTGAGTCATAAACCAGAAGATTATGATAGCGATGGTGATGGTGTTGCAAATTTTTATGATGTTGATGATGACGGAGACCGTTACATGACAAAAAATGAAATTAGTAAGAATCCAAATGGCTCTATTATTTTTGAAGATACAGATGGTGACGGAATTCCAAATTATTTAGATCCAGATAATCATTAAATTTATATATATCTAATTACGTCGAAAGTTTTAATGTCGTAATGTAAAAAGTCGCAAATAATTAAAAAATTAGTGCAATACAAAACAAATAAGCCCGATACAACATCGGGCTTATTTATTTTATTCATTTAATATTTTACCAGAAACTGGCGCAATCTTTTCAATTAGACTATATAATCTTTTTAATTACGCGAAGTTTGTGCGTATGTCTATTGGCTTCAGCATTGTAAATTCCTAAATGATCCAATCTGTCAATTCTGACTTTTCCACTGGCGTGAATGATATAATTGTCTGCCATAATAATACCTACGTGAATGATATTGCCTTCTTCGTTATCAAAAAACGCCAAATCTCCAGGTTCACTTTCTTCAATAAAACTCAAAGCATCACCTTGTTTCGATTGCTGTGACGCGTCTCTTAACAATTTATATCCGTTTAACTTGTAAACCATTTGCGTAAAGCCAGAACAATCAATTCCAAAAGGACTTTTCCCGCCCCACAAATACGGGGCGTTCAAATACATAAAAGCTGTTTTTATAAGCTCTGATTTTGGTTTGTTACCACTAACTTTTGCACCTTCAAAATCATAATTAGCTGTGTTTACTGAATCGTTACTCAGAAATGAAAGTGAGGCACCAAGCGGAATTGGTAGTAGAAAGTTATTTGAAGCTGTAATATAATCGATTAAGTCGCCATTTAAAACAATAGCTTCTTTCGATAACTTTTTATAATCTTCTTTTGAGATTACCTGATATTGTTTGGTGTCAACCCAACCTTCATAATCGTCAAATTGTAATTTAATTTTAGACCATTGTTTTAAATGTTCTAAAACTTCAAAATGTTCTCCAAACAAAACTTGAGAAACAATTTCGCTTCTGTCGTTTGGTTCTAATCTTAAAGGTATAATCGCTAAATTACAAATTCCGAACATGCTTATATTTTTATTAAATTTTTAAATTTTCATAATTAATTTAAAAATTTATAATTCATAATTTATAATAATTTTAGGCTCTTTCAATCACAATTGCGGAAGCACCACCGCCGCCATTGCATATTGCGGCAGCACCAATTTTTGCATTATTTTGCTCCAAAACATTTATCAAAGTTACAATAATTCTTACACCTGAACAACCAAGAGGATGTCCTAAAGAAACGGCACCACCATTAACATTGACTTTGGAGGCATCCAATCCTAATATTTTTGAATTGGCAAGACCCACAACTGAAAAAGCTTCGTTAAACTCAAAGAAATCAACATCACTTACAGAAAGTCCCGCTTTTGCTAATGCTTTAGGAATTGCGATTGATGGAGTAGTGGTAAACCATTTTGGTTCTTGAGCAGCATCGGCATAGCTTTTAATATAGGCTAAAGGTTTTAAACCTAATGCGATTGCTTTTTCTTCACTCATTAATATAACTGCTGCGGCACCATCATTTATTGTTGAAGCATTCGCTGCAGTAACGGTTCCGTCTTTTGTGAAAGCAGGGTTTAATGTTGGAATTTTATCTAATTTGACATTAGAAAACTCTTCATCTTTAGAAATAATAATTGGTTCTCCACGTCTTTGAGGCACTTCAACAGGAACTATTTCGGCATCAAATTTTCCAG
Organism: Flavobacterium sp.; assembly: GCA_044373975.1. Taxonomy (GTDB): domain Bacteria; phylum Bacteroidota; class Bacteroidia; order Flavobacteriales; family Flavobacteriaceae; genus Flavobacterium. The sequence goes on from JBILPJ010000235.1 coordinate 2,025, forward strand.
CTTCCCAAGCTTTTGCTGAACGTTCGTAGGATTGAATTGCAAAATTATCTTGTTCTTCACGAGATATTTTATATTCAGAAGCACATAAATCGGCAGAAACTCCCATCGCACTATTATCATAAGCATCAGACAAACCGTCTCTTTGCATTCCGTCAATCATACTTGCAGGACCAAATTTATATCCATTTCTAAGATGAATATAATGAGGAATCAAACTCATATTTTCCATTCCGCCAGCAATTACAATTTCAGCATCGCCAGACATAATAGCTTGTGCGCCTTGCATTACTGCTTTCATTCCCGAAGCACAAACTTTATTTATTGTGGTTGCAATTACAGTATTTGGAAGACCAGCCAATAATGCTGCTTGACGAGCAGGAGCTTGACCTACACCAGCTTGGACTACATTTCCCATAAGGACTTCATCGACCAAATTAGGATCTAAATTAATTTTATTCAAGGCTCCTTTTATGGCAATAGCTCCTAGTTGAGGTGCCGAAACAGTGGACAAACCACCCATAAAACTCCCAATTGGAGTTCTTACGGCAGATACGATTACAACTTTTTTATTTAACATTGTTTTAGTTTTAGACTGCGAATTTAATCATTTTGGGTAAATACTAAATTAGAATATCGAGTTTATTATTGTTAAATAGGGTGTAAAACAGAAATTTCTATAGTTTTCCTAATTTATATTTGATTGTAGTTAAAAAACAACAACTAATTATTGAATTTTAAAAAGGCTATGCGATTGATTGTTAATGATTTTAAATTAACATTTAAAAAACATTTAAAAAATCCGATTAATAATTTGTAAAATATAGATTAGTACGTTACATTTGCAACCGCTTAAGCTGAAGACACGTTCTTCTTTGGAGAGTTGCCTGAGTGGCCGAAAGGACATGTTTGCTAAACATGCGTATGGGAAACTGTACCAAGGGTTCGAATCCCTTACTCTCCGCTTTTTAATGTTTTTTTCGGGGTGTAGCGTAGCTCGGTTATCGCGCCTGCTTTGGGAGCAGGAGGCCGCAGGTTCGAATCCTGCCACCCCGACTTTTTATTGAGCAATGGAGGCATAGCTCAGCTGGATAGAGCACCTG
>JBILPJ010000234.1:0-3124 GCA_044373975.1 Flavobacterium sp.
AAATAATTCGTCCCTCAGCCCCGATTGAGGCGGTATCCTCGCAGCGAAGCGAAGAGATATAGCCGAAAGCGGGAATTGCAATTCCAAATACAAGAGGACAATTCGCTCCAAATAATTCGTATTTGAAGTATTGGTTATTTGCCGTGAAATAATATAATATCTGCGGGATTTGGGTGGATATATTAAAACAAATATATACATTTGGAAAATATTAGATTTCTCAATTTATACAGTATATATGTTACAAGAAAAAGTTATCGTTGGTAGTGAAGAATGGTGTTCGTTCCCAATATTAGGGATTCCCACGATTAAAGCTCGTGTTGATTCTGGTGCAAAAACATCGGCATTGCACGCCATAAATATTGCTCCTTTTATTAAAGAAGGGGAAAATTGGGTGAAATTTGACATCAATCCGATTCAGAATAATGTAAAAACTGTTATTCATTGCGAATCGAAATTGGTGGATAAAAGAATTGTAAAAAGTTCGAGTGGTTTCAGAGAACAACGTTACGTTATTGGGTCGGAACTTGAAATTGGCGGTAAAAAATGGGCGATTGAAATTACTTTGACCAATCGAGATTCTATGGGTTTCAGAATGCTTTTGGGGCGTGAGGCGATGAGCGGTAGGGTTCTTGTGGATCCTGAACAAAAATATTTATTGGGGGAACCTACTTCTGATATTCTGAAAAATCTGTATAAAACTTCTGAAAAAGCGGTTACTGGACTTCGAATTGGTTTGTTGGCGAGCAACAAAGAATTGTACTCCAACAAGCGAATTATGGAAGCTGGGGAAATGCGTGGGCACGAAATGCACTTTTTGAATATCAAGGAATGTTATATGAAACTTGATGCGACGACTCCAGAAATTCATTATCGTGGTGGTAGAATTTTGAATGATTTTGACGCTATAATTCCAAGAATTCGTCCGAGTATTACTTTTTATGGTTGTGCTTTGACGCGTCAATTTGAGGCTTTGAAAGTATATTGTTTGAATTCGGCTGCAGCGATTACGCAATCTCGTGATAAATTATATTCGTTGCAATTGCTATTGAATCACGGTGTTGATATTCCAACGACGGGTTTTGCAAATTCGCCTTTGGACACGAATGATTTGATAAAAATGGTTGGTGGTCCGCCATTAATCGTGAAATTATTGGAAGGAACGCAAGGAAAAGGGGTTGTTTTGGCAGAAACAAAAAAGGCAGCAGAAAGTGTTATTAATGCTTTCAAAAGTTTGAATGCCAATATATTAGTTCAGGAATTTATTAAAGAAGCCAACGGAAAAGACATTCGCTGTTTTGTAATTGATGGGAAAGTTGTTGCGGCAATTCAACGTGAAGCAATGCCTGGAGAATTCAGAGCCAACATTCATTTGGGCGGCACTGCATCAATCATAAAAGTTACTGCCGAAGAAAAGCGAATCGCCATTAAAGCGACAAAAGCTATGGATTTGAAAGTGGCAGGTGTTGATATTATTCGTTCGGCAAAAGGTCCTTTATTGTTAGAAGTGAATTCGTCGCCTGGTCTTGAAGGCATTGAAGGCGCTACAAATAAAGATATTGCTGGGGAAATGATTTTGGCAATTGAGAAAAATTTCAAACACAAATTATAGTACGGGTTTTTAATTAAACTACCTTTTTATTTACCGCAAATTCGCAAATTTTTTATTTATAATTTGTGAATTTGCGGTAAAAAATTATAAGTAGCGCTTCGAGGAATTAAATCTAAGAAATTAATTTCCAATTGGGGAAATTTAGCCGCAGATTCGCAGATTTAATAATCATTTTTTAATCTGTGAATCTGTGGCGAAAAAAGTAGAAAGTTTAGCGAGATGCACCTATCGTTTTACTTTTTATTCTTCTTAACTTCTTTATTTACAACGACTTCTTTGTTTTGCAACATATAATTTGCTAACATTTTTTCAATTAATTCGTCCTTAGTCAAATGATGGAAAACTGTTTTGATTCGGTCTTTTAATTCGATTGCCAATTCGTGGTTTGGTTTGGTTTTGAAGATTTGTTTTGCCCATAAAAATGCATTATTTTCATCAATACTTATGGCATCTGGTTTTTTGAACGGAACAAATTTAATTCCCAATTCTTTTTCAAAATCTGCAATTTCAGGAACTTCTTCTTTTTGTAAAACCGTTAAAGAAAGTCCTTTGGCACCCGCTCGTGCCGTTCTTCCGCTTCGATGTACATAAGTTTCGTAAACATCTGGCAAGTGATAGTTTACAACATACGAAATCGCTTGAACGTCAATTCCTCTGGCAGCTAAATCGGTGGCAACTAAAATATTGATGTGACCTTCACGAAATTGTCCCATAATTCTGTCACGAATTGGTTGTGTCAAACTTCCGTGAATTGCACCCGAAGAAAATCTATTTATGGCTAAATTCTTCGCTAATTTGTTGACAGCAGCTTTAGTTTTGCAAAAAATTATTCCACGTTCTCCATCTTTTGATGAAAGAAAATGCATTAAAACATCTAATTTTTCAATTGGATCAACCACCACAAATTGATGGTCAATTCCTTGATTTCCGACCGTTTCCATATTGGCACTTACTTCTGTAACGTGCTTTGACATATAGTTTTGAACCAATTGTTTTATAGTTCCTGGCATTGTCGCAGAAAACAAAAATGTTCTTCTGTTTTTTGGTAATTCGGCCACAATTTCATCCAAACCGTCCTTTAAAATAGAAACCATTTCATCCGCTTCATCAAGAACCAAATACTTAGTTTCTTTAATGTTTATGGCTTTTCGTTGGATTAAATCTATCAAACGACCTGGTGTGGCGATTACGATATGAGTTGGAAGTGTTAAGCGTTCTATTTGAGGTTTTATGGGAATTCCACCACAAATTGCAGCTATAGAAATTTCAGGTAAATATTTAGAATACGACTCTAAATTACTCAAAATCTGATGTCCTAATTCTCTGGTTGGAACTAATATTACCGCTTGAATATATGTGGATTTCAAATCTATTAATTGCAATAACGGCAAACCAAAAGCAGCGGTTTTACCCGTTCCAGTTTTTGCAAGACCTACAAAATCATCGGTTTTAGTAAGTAAAATCGGAATAGATTTCTCTTGAATTTCTGTTGGAATTGAAATTTTTAAATCG
>JBILPJ010000236.1:0-3123 GCA_044373975.1 Flavobacterium sp.
AAAAGAAGAACATTCTTTAATGGTGAAAAGATTAGTCGGTTCGGAAAAACGCCTTATAGATTTGCTTAAAGCAATGAAAAGTGACGATATTTCCCCAAATGAAAACGTAATTTCATTAAGGAAAGAAATTTATGATTTCACACGAGATTTGAAATATAATAATGCAGAAACTATGGGCGAAATCATAGAAGTAACCGTGAATTTCCTTAAAAGAAAATACAAATCGCACTTGAATTATTAAATAATTTTCAATCTCAAACTGATGGATGTCTTTTTTTATAAAAAACCATCAATGTTTCGTTAATGTCTTTAAGTTCAGGTGTCAAGAACGTTTTTCGCCCTTTGTCATCATTTGTAACTTCCAAATGACAATTCCTGCATTCAAATTCTTTGAAATGGGGCGTTACATTTCGCTTGGTTATGAATTTATGTCCAAATAACACACAAAATATTTTTCCAGAAAGAAAGTGCTGTTTTATTTCTATAATACTCATAATCAGTATATTAAATTATTAATACTTAAAGTTATGAAGTAAATGTTGAAGTGTCAAAAATAATCGATGAACGGCACTTTTTCGCTCAAATAGCAAGCAATACCTTACGAATTAATTACAAGTATAATAAAATCCCCGAATCTTGCGAATCGGGGATTTCAAATTTGATATAAAAACTCAAATCTAACTTTTTTGTTCTTTATTGAAATAAACCAAATAATAATACATTTGCTTTTCTTCATCCCAGCCTTTTTCAACATATTTTTCGGCACTTTCAGGGTTAATGAAATCCATTTTTATCTGAATGTGAGTGTCTAAATTAATTACGTTTTTAATTGATTTTCGAGCATCCGAAACTGCCGCATTTGCAATTGGAAACGTCGTTATGTCTTCAATGCTGTATTTCTCGCCTTTGTCAACTTTATAATTTTTAAATTCTGGAATCAAATCAGGATTATCCAAAACTTCATTCAAGAAATTAGTTTCTTCAAATTGATCATTTTTCGCAAAATAATTCACCGATCGGTTCATAAACATTACTTCTTCTTTCTTGTCTTCAGCAGGAAAAACTACGTCTTTTGCAAATCCTTGACAAAATTTCAAGTATTTTTTAGTGATAAAATTCTCGTCTTGAAACGCATCAACCGAAAGGAAATGTTCCAACCAATATCTCGCATCATACCGATTGCTATCCACCGTCAATATTTTATAACCTTCTTCTTTTTTGTAATTAAAAATCAAACATCCTTTATCCAATTTGCTGAGGTTAATTCCCTGTTGCAAAATCATTTCTAAAGCTGTTCCTTTTTCTTCAAACTGTAAAAAATCGGATTGCAACTCACTTTTGAAAATTCCAATCGCATCAACTACATTATTATCAATATTGATATTTGTCAAATACGTCACATAAACTTCCCCGTTTTTGATGTGCGGATGGTTTGATTGTTCAAATAAATGATTTGTAATCTTCTTTGAAACATCGTGCAAATTATTCGGATTATCAAAAATTTCCGAAGCAAATTTGAACATTTCATTGTAATCCAAATCAACTTCGTGCGCAAATTGAAAATAATTTTCTTCCTTTTCTCTAAAAGGTCTAAAGAAGTATTCTTTCATCAAAGGCACAATCTCGTCATTCAAATTAAAAGGTTGCTCCGATAAAAATAAGGCTTCGTTGCGGCTTTTATTTCCAACTCTGTGAATCGACAAAGTCTCAATGTGGGTATTAAATAGGTTTATCATTTTTATTATTAGGTTCTAAGTTGTTTAGGAACAAAGGATCAAAGGTTATACAGTTAATGAAAAATTAGTCTCTTTCTTTTATTTTTCGAATAAATGAACTTAACATTCTTTCTATTTCTTTACTTTCTTCGTTCGTTTTATTAAATTGTATTTCGTTTATATATTTTAGATTGTATGCTATTTCTAATTGAGTTTGCATTTCAAAAAGGGAAGAAATCCCAATATTTAAAAATTTTAAATAATCGTTTTTCCCATCTCTACCGTAACCTTCAGCGATATTGCTTGGAATAGAAATGGCGCTTCTTCTAATTTGAGATGTTAAACCAAAATTTTCTTCTTTGGGGAACAAATTGATAAGTTGGTATATTTCAGTTACAATTGTCATTGATTTTTGCCAAATCAACAAATCTCTAAATGTGCTCATAAGTAAATTTATTAATTATAACTCAATACAAACCTTTAAACCTTTGTTACTTACTGACTTTGAACCTTCAGATTTTACCAATTCTCTTCCGTCCCGTAATCCTCAAAACTATCATTGCCGCTGAACATATCCAAATCATCTTCGTCCAAATCATCCTCAAATTCACCGTAAATATCATCGTGCATATCCGCTTCAAAATTCTTTTCCATCGCTTCATCAGGCATTTCACCGTGAGAAAAAATCGTTTCAGGATAAAAATTCCCAGCAATTTGTTCTTCCACAGCTGCCAATTCCACAAGAAAAGTCCACATATTTATAAAATCATAAACATATATAATCTTAGTATTTTGCTGATCCAACAAATCCGATAATTGATAATCGCTCATCGTTTTTTGCTCACCCGGAACATCCCCGGCGTCAAACATCGGAATCTCATCCTCCTGATTCCACGTATCATCACACGTATAAAACGAAGCAACCTCCATACCGTCAAATCCAAAAGAATTGAAAATAGCATTGTGAAAATCCTCCAAAGTATCCTCCGCAAGTATCGCAATATCTCTAAAAATGTCCTCTTCTGCGTCTAAAATTACTCTAAATTTATAAACCATATTCTTAATTTTTGTGAAGTAACAAAGGTAAAATTTAATTTTAGATTTTAGATTTTAGATTTCCGATTTGTTAATAAGATTTTTTTTAGAAGCTAATCCGGCTATCATTCCAAATCCGCTTTATTGCTGCTGTCGCGCAACAAAGCGGGATTTTCCCTTCTATCCGGGCTAAAAATTTGGTAAATTGAACAATTGTAATTCATAATTACGATTCATCCTAAATTTACGACAATTCAGTAACTATTATATTCGTATCTTCAATATCCGAATTACATTTGTATCAAATTACAAGATATATGAAAAGAGATTGGTTTAATATAGAAAGTTGGAATCCAGAAATGATGCGTCAATT
>JBILPJ010000075.1:0-10229 GCA_044373975.1 Flavobacterium sp.
AGAAATGGCAGAAAAGGTGACAATTGTTCGATTAAATGCAGATGAAAACAAGACTTTAATCACAGAAATGAAAATTGACGAACTTCCTACCTTATTATTATACCAAAATAATAAAGTGATTTGGAAACATTCGGGATATATAAGTGAGGAAGATTTGACTAAACAATTACAATAAATTATGATTTCAAAACACCTATTAAAATTTCTTGAAGATTTAAAAGCGAATAACAATCGGGATTGGTTTTTAGAAAATAAAAAACGTTACGAAGTATTTAAAAAGGATTATCATCAATTAATTCAAGGGTTTCTTGAGATTATGAAACCACAAGATGCCAATTTAGAACTGCTAGAAGTGAAAAATTGCGCATTCAGAATTAACCGTGATATTCGTTTTTCTAAAAATAAAGCACCTTATAAAACGCATTTAGGAATTTGGATGAATACCAACCAAGGTAATAAAAACGGCCCAGGATATTATATTCATATTGAAAAAGGAAGTAGTTTTATTGCTGGCGGAATTTATAGTCCTGAAGCAGATGATTTAAAAAAAATTAGAAAAGAAATTGCTTTTTTTTATGAAGATTTAGATGAAATATTGAAAGATAAAAACTTCAAAAAATACTACTCTGGATTGGATATAACAGAAACTAATTCGTTGAAAAACGGTCCAAAAGATTTTGATAAAGAACATCCTGCAATTGAATTTTTAAAACTAAAAAGTTTTGTTGCTGTTCAAAATATAACTGATGATGAACTGTTAAATGAAAATTTCATTAAAATTACAGCAGAAAAATTAATCGTTTTGAAACCATTGCTCGAATTTTTGAACCGAGGATTGTCAATCGATTAAATATAAATTATAATTTTTAATAGGTTTAAAGTACATTTGCTTTTTACTTTTATGCAATATAAATGGAAATTCTAAATCATTTTTCTTTAAAAAACTACAATACTTTTGGTATTGAAGCCAACGCAAAACAATTTGTGGGAGTTCATTCCGTAGCAGATTTAAAAACTGTTTTGATTGAAAATAAAGCTAAAAATAAATTCATTTTGGGCGGCGGTAGCAATATGCTTTTAACCAAAGATATTGATGCTTTGGTGATTCATATTGACTTAAAAGGCAAAAAAATAGTTGAAGAAAATGACGATTTTGTTTGGGTTGAAAGCCAAGCGGGAGAAAATTGGCACGAATTTGTTTTGTGGACAATCAATCAAGATTTTGGTGGATTAGAAAATATGTCATTGATTCCGGGAAATGTTGGAACTACACCCGTTCAAAATATTGGTGCATATGGAACCGAAATAAAAGACACATTTGTTTCTTGTTCGACTATTAAAATTGATACTTTGGAAATGAAAAACTTCTCTAAAGCAGCTTGTCATTTTGGTTATAGAGAAAGTGTTTTCAAAAATGAAGTGAAAGACCAATATATCATCACTTCTGTAATTTTTAAATTGACGAAACGCAATCATAAAATCAATATTTCTTATGGAGATATTGCATTAGAATTAGAAAAAAATAACATCCCAACGCCAACACTAAAAGACGTTAGCAATGCTGTAATAGCAATTCGACAAAGCAAATTACCCGATCCAAAAGTATTAGGAAACAGCGGTAGTTTCTTTAAAAATCCAATTGTTCTAAAATCAGAATTCGATAAAATTCATCAGAAATTCCCTGAAATGAAATTCTATGAAATTTCCGAAACCGAAGTAAAAGTTCCTGCAGGTTGGCTAATTGAACAAGCCGGTTTCAAAGGAAAACGCTATGGTGATGCTGGAATTCATAAAAATCAAGCTTTGGTTTTAGTAAATTATGGTTCGGCTACAGGTCAAGAAATTTTGAATGTTTCCAAGGAAATTCAAGATACAATTTTCAATACTTTTGGAATTCATATTGAGGCAGAAGTGAATATCATTTGACAAATCGGTCAAAGCTGAAAAAAATTGTTTAAATACAAAATCTCTATTTGTAAATCCTATTTGAATTCATACCTTTGCGCACATCCAAAAAAGAGGTAAAACTGATATGTTAATCACTATTTTTTATATATTTATCGTAATTGTTGCCGTGCAACTTTTTTATTATGCGGGAATTTTTTCGAAATTTGCTTTTGCAAAAATTCAGAAAAGCACGCCTAAAAGAATCCCAATTTCAGTAATAGTTTGCGCTAAAAACGAAGAAGAAAATGTAATTAATTTTATTCCACTTTTGGCAGAACAAAACTACCCAGATTTTGAAATTATCTTAATTGACGATGCTTCAAGCGATACTACTTTAGACATTTTTGAAGAATTTGAAAAGAAATATTCAAATGTTCGTTTGGTAAAAGTTGCTAATAATGAAGCCTTTTGGGGAAACAAAAAATTTGCATTGACTTTAGGAATAAAAGCTGCCAAAAAAGACTATTTGCTTTTTACAGATGCCGATTGTTATCCAACTTCGAAAGATTGGATTACATTAATGAGTTCTCAATTTACGATGCATAAAACATTTGTTTTGGGATATGGCGCTTATGAAAAAGTTAAAGGTTCATTCTTAAACAAAATCATTCGATTTGAAACGATGTTAACCGCAATTCAATATTTTTCTTGGGCAAAAATCGGTCGTCCTTATATGGGCGTTGGAAGAAATTTAGCCTACAAAAAAGACGAGTTTTTCAAAGTAAATGGTTTTATTGAACATATGAAAATCCGTTCTGGTGACGACGATTTATTCATCAATCAGGCAAGTAAAGGAAATAATACGACTTGCTGTTTTTCCCCTGAAAGTTTTACGTATTCTAAACCAAAAACGACTTTTAAGGATTGGATTACTCAGAAAAAACGCCACGTAGCCACTGCAACTTTTTATAAATCATTTGACAGATTTCAACTTTCGGTGTTTTTTATTTCGCAAATATTGTTTCTAATTTTACCTATAATTCTCTTGGCTTTTCAATACCAATGGATTGTCGTTTTGAGTATAATTGGTTTTAGATACCTGTTCACTTGGATTATTCTTGGCTTTTCAGCAGGTAAATTAAAAGAAAAAGATGTAATGTATTGGTTTCCAATAATTGAGATTGTACTTATATTCACACAAATGAATATCTTTGTATCCAACATTTTCTCAAAACCCGTACATTGGAAATAATAAAAAATATAGAAAAAGCTAAAATTGGTGATCAAGTTGCCTTTACTTTTCTATTGGATTTTTATTGGAATGAAGTCTATGGTTTTATGCTGAAACGTACTGAAAACGAGACAGATGCCGAAGATATTACCATTGAAACCTTCTCAAAAGCATTCGATAAATTAGCCACTTACAATCCTGAATTTCAATTTAATACGTGGTTAATTGCTATTGCAAAAAACGTTCACATTGATATTTTACGAAAGAAAAAATCATCTTTATTTGTAGAAATTACAGATGAGGAAGATTATCAGGCTTATAATATTGCCGATACAACCCCATCTGCGGAAGATAAATTAATTACCGAGCAAAATTTATCGCAATTACTTCAATATATCAAAGAGTTAAAACCTCATTATCAAGAAGTCATTCAGTTGCGTTATTTTCAAGAAATGAGTTATCAGGAAATCGCAAATCAGTTAGACGAACCATTGAGTAATGTGAAAGTTAAGATTCTGCGTGCTAAAAAATTATTGGCAGAAATAATTCAAAACAAAAGATAATTAGTAAGTCGAAAGTTTTAATGTCGTAAAGCCAAAAGTCTCGAAATAGCAAAAAACTATTTAAAATTGACCAATTACAATAGATTACGGATTTTAAAATACGACACTTTATTACACCCAAGTAGTACTTACTTGCATTTTTTACTTCACAAAATAAACAACCACAATATTATTTTGAATTTTAGCGTTATAAGTTAAAACCTACACTTATGATGTGATACTACTTAACCATTAAAACTCAAAATTATGTCTAAAGTAAGTATTTGTGGAAAAGGGTGGACTAGCCTAGTTTTCGAAGGAAGAAACAAAGAATATGGCGCGTATCAATTGCGAAAAGAAGATTCTGTGAACACAATTACAGCTTTCTTTTTTGGATTGTTATTTATTATTTCAATTTTTGGAATCGGATTTCTATTAAGTTCCTTTAATTCAAAAGCAGTTGTTGCTGAACCTGAGCACTTTTTCCCACCAATTCACATCACTAAATTTGAAAATCACATTCGAGAAGAACCAAAAAAAGAAATCCTTCCTTTAAAAAAGAAAGAAATTGAAAAGGTAATTACTAAAAAAGATTTGATACATCCGATAATTACAAAAAGTACAGAACCAGTTGATGAAATTAATACTAATAAGGAACAAAAGGAATCAAAATCAACACTTTTAAGTTCGCCAACTGGAACTGCAACTACAATTCCAATTATTACAAATGGAACTTCTGAAGTTGCTGCTAAAAAAAATGATGGTCCCGTAAATACAAATGCGTTGGACAAACTACCGGAATTTCCTGGTGGAATTGCTAAATTTTATTCCTACGTTGGCAATCATTTTGAAAAACCTGAAATAGATGGAGAGCAAACAATAAGCGTTTACGTTTCATTTGTGATTGAAGAAGATGGGACAATGTCGAATATTAAAGTGCTTCGTGATCCCGGTTATGGATTGGGAAAAGAAGCAATTCGAGTATTGAAATCATTAAAATCAAAATGGACTCCAGGAATGATTGCGGGTCAAGCAGTTCGAACTTCATATAATTTGCCAATAACCGTAAAATTAGAATAATCAGATACTAAAAAAATTGCCTATTAAATTTCGGTTTTTGTTTTGTAATTATATCCTAAATACAAATCAAAAACCGTTTTTTAAAATCTACTTTCCGTATATTTGCAGCATTAAAATCCAAATTATGGAATCTGTTTTAGAAAATGTACTTCCAACTGGAAAACCAAAATGGTTAAAGGTAAAATTACCGATTGGTCAAAAATATACTGAGCTTCGTGGCTTGGTCGATAAATATAAACTCAACACGATTTGTACTTCTGGAAGTTGTCCGAATATGGGTGAATGTTGGGGCGAAGGAACGGCAACGTTTATGATTCTTGGAAATATTTGCACGCGTTCTTGTGGATTTTGTGGTGTAAAAACGGGAAGACCTGAAACTGTAGATTGGGATGAACCAGAAAAAGTAGCCCGTTCCATAAAAATTATGAATATCAAACACGCTGTAATTACGAGTGTTGATAGAGATGATTTGAAAGATGGCGGTTCGATAATTTGGATTGAAACTATAAAAGCAATTCGAAGAATGAATCCAACGACTACTTTGGAAACCTTAATTCCTGATTTTCAAGGAATAGAAAGAAATATTGACCGAATTGTTGAGGCGAATCCTGAAGTGGTTTCTCATAATATAGAAACCGTTCGCCGATTGACAAGGGAAGTTAGAATTCAAGCGAAATACGACAAAAGTTTAGAGGTTTTGAGATACCTAAAAGAAAAAGGAATCAATAGAACTAAATCGGGAATTATGCTTGGTTTGGGCGAAACTGAAGAAGAGGTTTATCAAACGATGAAGGATTTGCGTCAAGCGAATGTTGATGTCGTAACTATTGGACAATATTTGCAACCAAGTAAAAAACACTTGCCTGTGAAGGAATTTATAACCCCAGATCAATTTGCAAAATACGAACAATTCGGACTTGAATTGGGTTTCCGTCACGTTGAAAGCGGTCCTTTAGTAAGGTCTTCTTATAAAGCTCAGAAACATATCCTATAAATTATTTTAAATTTTGAATTCTAAATTTTAAATGAATCTAAAAACAAGAATTGCCATTAATGGATTTGGGAGAATTGGTCGGAATTTATTTCGATTGCTTTTAAACCATCCAACAATTGAAGTTGTAGCGATTAATGATATTGCCGACAACAAAACGATGGCGCATCTTGTGAAATATGACAGTATTCACGGGAAACTTCCTTACGAATGCAGTTTTACAGAAGATTCAATTGTAATAAATGAAAAAGCCTATTTATTTATTCACGAAAAATCAATATCAAATTTAGATTGGAAATCCTTGAATATCGATTTTGTTATTGAAGCTACAGGGAAATACCACACTTTTGACGATATAAACGCACATATATTGGCTGGAGCCAAAAAAGTAATTTTGTCAGCACCATCAGATGTTGATTCTATAAAAACAGTGGTTTTAGGTGTCAATGAAACTATTCTTGATGGAAGCGAAACTATAATTTCAAATGCGAGTTGCACCACTAATAACGCAGCCCCGATGATTAAAATCATTGACGAATTATGCGGAATTGAACAGGCGTATATAACGACGGTTCACTCCTACACCACCGACCAAAGTTTGCACGATCAGCCTCATAAAGATTTGCGCAGAGCCCGTGGCGCCTCACAATCTATAGTTCCAACAACAACTGGAGCAGCAAAAGCACTGACGAAAATATTCCCGAAATTTGAAGGAAAAATCGGAGGTTGTGGTATTCGAGTTCCTGTTCCAGATGGCTCATTGACTGATATTACTTTCAATGTGAAAAGACAAGTTTCTATTGAAGAAATTAATGCTGCATTCAAAACTGCATCACAAACAAATTTTAAAGGTATTTTAGATTATACCGAAGACCCAATTGTTTCTGTAGATATTATTGGAAACACCAATTCTTGTGTATTTGACGCACAATTAACATCCGTTATTGATAAAATGGTGAAAGTTGTGGGTTGGTATGATAATGAAATAGGATATTCTTCACGAATTATTGACTTAATTTTATTATTAAATAAAAAATAATTTAGTATCTTTATTCTTATTTATATATCTGTAAATGAGAACTTTAACATTTTATTTAGGTTTAACAAATTTTTCTTTGTTTCCAAAGGGAATATTTCCGTTTTTAGACAATTCGATTTTCGCTATTTCAATAAGTGGTGTAAATTTGATTCTTATTCTCATTTTGATTTCAGTCTTAATTGGATTAGGAATTTATTTTGCTTGGAAAAACAAAAATTTGGAAGAAAATGTATTTATCCTTGAAGATAAAATATTAGCATTGGAATTGGAGAAAGAAAAGGCAGAAAAAACGTTTAAATCTCATAATGAATTTTTATCAACTGTTAGCCACGAACTACGAACCCCTTTGAATGCAATTATCGGAATAACCCATTTATTAATTGAGGATAATCCGAAAAAGGCACAAGAAAATTATCTGACTTCCTTACAATTTTCGGGTGAATATTTATTAGATTTTATCAATCAAATATTAGAATATAACAAACTAGAATCAGGACATTTTCAAGTTGAAAATAGTAATTTTTCCATATTTGAATTGGCAAAAAAAATTGAGAAATCCTTAATTACACAAGCCAAATCTAAAAATGATTTGCTTCAATTTGAAGTTGATTCTGAAATCCCAAATAACCTAATTGGAGACCACGTTAAATTATCTCAAATACTATTAAATCTGATTACAAACGCTATAAAATTTACAGAAAATGGAGATGTGAAAGTTGCCATTAAATTATTATCCATCAACAAACACGTAGTTTTTATATATTTTGAAGTTTCAGATACGGGAATTGGAATTCCTGAAGACAAATTAGAAGCCGTTTTTGAAAGTTTTTCTCAAGGTTCTGTTGAAATAAATAGAAAATATGGCGGGACAGGTTTGGGATTAAATATTGTGAAAAAATTAGTTGAAATTCTTGGCGGAAAAATCAAATTAGAAAGTAAAATGGGTCAAGGAACTACTTTTTCATTTGTACTGAATTTTTCAATTGGAGATGAGATTCCATTTTCTGAAGAAAAAAAATATGATCCATCAAAACTTGCCGATAAAAAAATATTGTTAGTTGAAGACAATAAAATCAATCAAATGGTAATTAGTAAAATGTTGGAAAACAAAAAAATGATTTGTTCCATTGCAGAAACTGGTGAAGAAGGCGTTGAATTAGCAAAAAATAAAAATTTCGACTTGATTTTAATGGACATTCATTTGCCTGGAATTAGCGGAACAACGGCTACAGAAAATATCAGAACTTTTGATAAGGAAACGCCAATCGTAGCATTAACAGCCATTTCATTAGATGAAAATAGAGAAATGTTACTTTCATTTGGGATGAATGAAGTGATTACAAAACCGTTTAATCCAGAAGATTTTTATCGAATTATTGCCGAAAAAGCAAAGATGAATTAATAATTTATAATCAATTCTTTGATTAGTTTTCGTACAAAAGGTTCCGCTTTTTCGGCTGCTTTTAGGACTTCTGCGTGGTTTACTTCCTCAATATTGTCCTCATCACCCATATCTGTAATTACAGAAATCCCGAAACATTCCATATCCATGTGTCGCGCCACAATTACTTCAGGAACGGTTGACATTCCAACGCAATCGGCACCTAAAATTTTCACCATTCTGTATTCTGACAACGTTTCGAATGTTGGCCCTTGCAAACCTAAATAAATTCCGTCTTGCACTTTAATATTTAATTTTTCAGCTACTTCTTTAGCAGTTGCAATCATTTTTTTAGAATACGGCTCGCTCATATTTACAAATCGTGGGCCAAAACGTTCGTCATTTTTTCCACGTAAAGGATGTTCGGGCATCATATTTATATGGTCTTTAATGATTACAATTGAACCCACTTCATAATTTGGATTTACACCACCGGAAGCATTGGAAACAACAACTTTATCAATTCCTAAAAATTTCATTACACGCACTGGAAAAGTCACTTCTTTCATAGAATATCCTTCATAGAAATGAAAACGACCTTGCATTGCAACGACTTTTTTGTTTCCAATAGTACCAAAAACCAAAGCACTTTTATGCCCTTGAACTGTAGAAACTGGGAAATTTGGAATTTCTGAATACGGCAAAGTAAACTCAATTTGAATATCATCAGTAAAACTTCCTAAACCTGAACCTAAAATTACCCCGTATTCTGGTTTGAAATTAGCTGTTTTGTCTTTAATATAACTAACTGTTTCTTGAACTGAATTCCACATAATTATTTATGATTTTATCAAAATTTTCACCTTCTGAAATAAATTTACTTTGTATTGGAAGATAAAAAAGTTGTTCTTTTAAGATGCTTCCTTTCAACCTAACATAATCTTTTTCGGTGGTAATTATGATTTTGTTATTGGCTTTATTTTTAATTTCTAAAATGTCTTTTTCCGTAAAATGATGGTGATCTGGAAAAGTCAGACACTCTTCATTATTATTCTGTAAATGTGCAAAAAAGGATTGAGGTTTTGCGATTCCAGCCAAAAGTAATTTATCAACATTTTGAATCTCTGAAACTTTGCGTTTTTCATTTTCTGAATACACAAATTCATCGTAAGCGATTGTTGTGAAATAAAGTTCTTGATTTTCTAAAATAGCTAACTTTTTTCTAATTTTTAATTGCTCGTCATTTGATAAATCAGAAGAACATTTTGTAACTATTATAACATTTGCTCTTTTTACCCCACCCCTATTTTCTCTTAAATTTCCTGTAGGAAGCGGAAAATCATCAGAATACAATTCGTTATAAGAAGTCAACAAAATATAGAAACCTGCTTTTACTTTTCTGTGTTGAAAGGCATCGTCCAATAAAATGACTTCTGGTTTTGAAGTTTGAGAAAGCAATTGTTCGATTCCATTTTTTCGATTGGCATCAACGGCAACTTGAATATTTGGGAATTTTGAGTAAAACTGAAAAGGTTCATCGCCAATTATAGAAGCATTTACATTGGCATCAGCCAAAATAAAACCTTTAGATTTTCTTTTATAACCCCGACTTAAGGTTGCAATTTTATATTTTTCAGATAATAATCGGATTAAATATTCAATTTGAGGTGTTTTTCCTGTTCCACCAACACTTAGATTTCCAACTACAATTACTGGTAAATCGAAAGAATAGGATTTGAAAACCCCAGTATCATAGAGAAAATTTCGTAATGAAGTTATTACACCATATATAATGGCAAATGGAAACAGTATTTTTCGAAGTAAATTCATAGATTATTTATCAGAATAATGACCCATCGCAGAAATCACAAATACAGTCACTATATCTAATTCAACTTTATAAATAATCCTGTCTTTTTTGTTAATTTCTCTAGACCAAAATCCTGAAAGGTTGAATTTCAATGCTTCTGGATTTCCTATTCCTTCAAAGGGGGTTTCAGACAATTCAATTAATATCTTTGCGATTTTTTTAATAGTCGATTGATTTCCTGATTTTTTATGTTTTGCAATATCTAAAC
>JBILPJ010000237.1:0-3103 GCA_044373975.1 Flavobacterium sp.
TTTACTTCTGCATTTATGACACCTGCAGTTGGTGCTTCGGGCGCAATTTATGGGGTTTTGGTTGCCTTTGCCTTTATGTTTCCAAATGCTGAATTGGCTTTGATGTTTATTCCAATTCCGATAAAAGCTAAATATTTTGTGCCTGTAATTGTAGGTTTAGATTTATTTTCAGGTGTTACAGGATTTTCTGTTTTTGGCGGTGGAATTGCCCATTTTGCTCACGTTGGTGGCGCATTATTTGGATTTTTAATGGTTTGGTATTGGAAAAAAAATCAGTTTGATTCAAATCGTTGGAATTAGTCAGTAATCAGTAATCAGTTTGTAGTGTTCAGTAAAAAAATAAATAAATGAGTATAATTGAAGATTTGAAATTGCAATTTAAAATTGGTGATGTTGTAACAAAATTGATATTTTGGAACATTGCTTTTTTTGCTATTCCAAGTATTGTATTTGGTGTTTTACCGTTGTTTAAAGTCAATATTGATTATCTCAATTTTGTAAGTTTGTCCTCAAATCCATTGGATTTACTATGGAAACCGTGGACAATTTTTTCGTATGCTTTTTTTCATTTTGGAATTTTTCACATTCTCTTTAATATGTTGATGCTGAATTTTGCAGGAAGATTATTCTTGATATTCTTCAACCAAAAGCAATTGGTGAGTTTGTATTTTGTCGGTTCGCTATTTGCGGGCGGTATTTATATGTTGAGTTATATGTTTTTTCCTGCTCTGGCAAATGTAAATACGTCTTTGGTTGGCGCATCTGCATCAGTAATGGCAATTCTTTTTGCAACTGTTTCCTATTCTCCTTTGATGGAAATTAGGCTACTATTTTTTGGAAATGTAAAATTATGGCACATTGCTTTGGTTTTAATTGTAATTGATTTGTTTCAATTGCCAATGGAAAATACAGGCGGACATTTATCGCATATGGGTGGTGCTTTTTTTGGTTATATTTACACTCAATTATTGAAGAATGGAACTGATATTTGTGGATGGTTTACTTCAATTTTAAACTTTTTCGCTACTATATTCAGTGGAAAAAAGACAACGCCATTCAAAAAAGTGCATAGAAATTATAAAGCTCCAGCAGCAAAAAAAGTTTCTAAAATTGTCACAAAAGATAAAGGGCAGCAACAAATTGACGAAATTTTAGATAAAATTAGCCAATCAGGTTATGATAGTTTAACAAAAGAAGAAAAAGAATTCCTGTTTAAAGCAGGGAAATAATTTTGTTTAAAGTTTAAAGTTTTAAGTTGCTCAACTTTAAACTTTAAACCTTAAACTTGAAACAAAAAAAATGAGAAAGCTTTCTTGGTTTAATAAAGTGGTGTTTTTTATAAATATAGTTTTGGCTGTATTGACTTTCATCGCTTATTTTTTACCTTTTTTAGCACCTAAATTATTCCCTGTTTTGTCGGCGTTAACTTTGCTTTTGCCATTATTTTTAATTCTGAATGGTCTTTTCTTTATTTATTGGGGCATCCAACTCAAACGACAAATAATTTTACCCGCATTGGTTTTGCTGATGGGAATTACGTTTATCAATAAATTTTATAAATTTTCAGCTACAGATTTACCTAAAGAAGAAAAAGATTTTGTGGTAATGAGTTATAATGTACGCTTGTTTAATTTATTCAAATGGTTGAACGACGATAATGTTCCCGACGAGATTTTGGATTTTATAAACGAGCAAAATCCTGATATTCTTTGTATTCAAGAATTTTCAACAGCAGCTAAATTAGATTTGAAGATTTATCCGTATAAATATGTTTTTATGCAAGGCAAAAAAATAAAAACAGGACAAGCCATTTTTTCTAAATACCCAATTATTGACGAAGGAAATTTAGTATTTCCTAATTCTAATAACAATGCCATTTTTGCTGATATTAAAAAAGGAAAAGACATTATTAGGGTGTATAATATGCATTTGCAATCCATAAAAATATCACCTGATGTAAATGAAATTTCTGAAAATATCGATGGAATTAACCAAGATAAATCACAAGTTTTGATTATAAGAATCAGTAAAGCATTTAAAAAGCAACAGCAACAAGCGGAAATATTGATGAACCACAAAAAAGAATGTGAGTATCCAATTATCATTTGTGGCGATATGAATAACAGCCCCTATTCCTACGTTTATCGAAGTATAAAAGGTTCTTTAAACGACTGTTTTGAAGAAGCAGGTTCTGGTTTTGGACAAACTTATAATTTCAAATATTATCCGGCACGTATCGATTATATTTTTGCTGATAAAGTGATGAAAGTCAAAAATTTCACGAGTTTCCCCGAATTTATTAATTCAGATCATAGCCCTGTAATTGCAAGATTAGCAATGGATTAACTTAGATTTGCTGCTCTTTCAAATAATCTAAAGCAAATCGACCTTCATTAAAAAGTAAATCCAAAATACTTAAATTATTAATAAATCCGTGTTTTTCTCCAAATACTTGGGTGTAAGAATCAAAAGAAGAAGTGTCTTTTTTTCCGTCTGCTAAATTTCTATAATCGATATAATTGGTAGCTTCGTGAAAATATTCAGTAGTTTTTTCAAATTCTAATTTCATTCCCAAGCATTTTGAAACAATAGCAATCGTTTCAAAATTTAAATCGATTAAAAAAGTATGTTTTTTAGTAAAAATGGGTTGTAATGCATCTTCAAAATATTCAAAAAATGGGGAAGTTCTATACGCTGCTTCAAGAGATTTAAAATGCTGTTTTTGCCAATCGAAAGCTGTTTCAAGTTTGATTTCTTTCGTCTTTTGATGTCTTTCTTTACTGTGTTTTACAGGAATATTCAACATCAACATTCCATTTGGACTGTAAATATACGTTCGGTTTCTGTTGGTTTGCTTCTGAAAATTATCTTCAACTTCAAACACAATTGAATCCGCCTTTGCTATAGCTGCAAAATTACTAATTGAAGGGAAATAGGTGGGAAGAAGTAAAGCGTTCATTTGGTTATTTGTTGATTCGGTTATTTGATGTAAATCAGGAATTTTCCGCGCCTTTTGATAGTTGATAGGTACGAAGTCCATTTAATTTGTTCGTTACACTTTCTACTTCTTGTCGAAGTTTTAGATAATCATCTTCAGTTATAA
>JBILPJ010000238.1:0-3079 GCA_044373975.1 Flavobacterium sp.
CTCTTTTATTGCAGCCAAATCACTTGCAAATTGTTCTATGAAAGCACTGTTTTTTGAATATTTTGCAATTTCTTTAAGTAAGTTTACTAATTCTAATTGTTCTGCTTTAATTGGTGATACAAAAGCATTCCATGCGGCTTTCTTTCCTTCTAATACGTCTTTTTTAGATTGACTTGCAATTGAATCAAGATTTTCTTCTGTGGAAAATCCATTGTCAATCAACCATTTTTTCATCTGTTTCAAACAATCGAAATCTGTTTCCCATTCCAATCGATCAGCATTTTTATATCTTTCGTGAGAACCTGAAGTGGAATGCCCTTGCGGTTGTGTCAATTCTCTAACATGAATTAAAACTGGAACATGCTCTTCTCTTGCTATTTTAGCAGCTTTTTGATAAACGTCAATTAAACTTGGATAATCCCAACCTTTTACAGTTAAAATTTCATAGCCTTCATTATTGGAATCTCTTTGAAAACCTTTCAATATTTCTGAAATATTTTCTTTTGTTGTTTGGTACTTTGCGTGAACCGAAATTCCGTATTCATCATCCCAAACACTCATAACTACAGGAACTTGAAGCACTCCCGCAGCATTTATAGTTTCAAAAAATAATCCTTCCGAGGTGGAAGCATTACCAATTGTTCCCCAAGCAACTTCATTTCCATTTATAGAAAACTTAGTTTTATCTTCTAATCCCTTAACGTTTCTATATATTTTTGAGGCTTGCGCCAATCCTAGTAATCTCGGCATTTGACCAGCAGTTGGGGAAATATCGGCACTTGAATTTTTTATTTGCGTTAAATCATTCCAATTTCCATTTTCATCAAGTGAATGTGTAGCAAAGTGCCCGCCCATTTGACGTCCTGCACTCATCGGATCGTGTTCAATGTCAGTATGTCCATACAAACCTGCAAAAAATTGCTGAATTGTCAAATGTCCAATTGCCATCATAAAAGTTTGATCTCGATAATATCCAGATCTAAAATCTCCTTTTTGAAATGCCTTTGCCATCGCCAATTGTGGTACTTCTTTTCCATCACCAAAAATACCAAACTTGGCTTTTCCAGTTAGTACTTCACGTCTTCCTAACAAACTGCATTCCCGACTAATACACGCAATTTTATAATCGTTTAAAACCTCGATTTTAAAATCTTCAAATGTCAATGCTGCAGTTTCTGATTGTTTCA
This sequence comes from Flavobacterium sp., assembly GCA_044373975.1. GTDB lineage: Bacteria > Bacteroidota > Bacteroidia > Flavobacteriales > Flavobacteriaceae > Flavobacterium. The sequence continues at coordinate 1,188 of JBILPJ010000238.1, forward strand.
TATTTATTTCTTTGTTGGAAATTTTAACAAAAATATGTAAAATCTGTGTATTTACATAATACTTTGAATAAAATATAATTAAATTATCAATAATAATAGTATTGATATGTAAGTAAATTTTATATAATTTTCGCTAAAATTGCATTTTTATTAAATATATAGCAACGAATTTAAGACTTTACTATTATTTAGAACCATTTTCTTGTAAAAAGATTAATCAATAATTTAGGGTCAAATGTTATTACAAATCTAATTTTTTCACTGTATCTATATTGAGAAACTTCCCATCCATTATTTGAATACACGGGAAAGTAAAATTCAAAATAATTGGTTACTAAATTTAATCGAATACCACTATCATAAACGAATTTTGGGTCTTTGAATTTATTTTTTAACAATCCAAAATCACTATAAGCTTCAACAAAATTCCAAATTGTATAACTTGCATTCGTTGTTGTAATCCATTGATTTGCAAATGGTGTATCCAATTTCGATTTGAAACCTCCATCTGCCATTATGAATTGTTGGCTAAAAAAACCAGTACTTTCAGATCTTCCATAATAATCATAGTCAAATAAATAATCAGTTGGTCGATCCAATGCAAAACTAAAGAAATTGGAATTTGTTTTATTGAACAGAAAACTCCCCGCATAAAAACGCAAACTTAATTCCCGATTGTCATCAAATAACTTTCTGTACTGAAGTTCTCCTGCTAATTTTCCGAATTTTGAGGACATTTGAAAATCAGTAATTAAATTAAAATGATGGACAACTTCTGTTTTTGTATTTAAATATTTGATATTAAAAACAGAATAATTTTCGGTTGTATTGTCTGTAATAAAATCACTTTTTTCTCTATTTACCAATACTTGTCTCACTAAAACTAACTGTTTTCTATTGTCTCTAAAATTACTTTCTCGAAATCTAAATTGAATAGTTGGATTTATTTTTTGATACGTTGCATCTGGAGCATAATGAAAATAAGAACCTGATAATGAGTATTTTATATTGTATAAATTCCCATCTCTATAATTATTATTTATCATAAAAGCAGCTCCTCCCGAAAGCGATTTTGATGTTGTAGAATACGCTGGATTTATGTCAAATGTAAAAGGTTTGTCTAATATCGATTTGTTATGAAGCCTTAAACCTGGCGATAATCCGTCATATAAATTATATGTTAATGTTGGAACGTATAATATTTGATTGTAATAGGGATCTTCCAAATCCTTCATAAATGTGAATTTGATCGGTCGATTATTCGGATAAAATCCTTTCAACGATTTCCAATTATTTCTCAAATTATATTCTGGAACTTCATTTTTATAATTCAAAACAATCTTATCAACATTTTTTCTGTCAATAGTAAAAGTGCTGTCTATATTTTTAGAATCAATCCATTTCTTAAATACAATTTCGTCTTTTTTAACACCATAAACTGGAATTGGCACGATAACTCCAGTTCTATTATTAATAGAAAAAGTAATGCTGTCTTTTGTTTTTGAAACCTTTGAAAACTTATAATCTATGATGTCTCTGGAATCGATAATTGTATTGAAAAACCAACCGATTTCTTTCTTTGAATTTGCTTTAATAACAGTTTCAAAATCCAATCGTTCAACTTGTTTGCCCTTGTAAGTATCATAAAACTGATGAATACTTGTTGGAATTGTCCCTTCTCCTAAATAATCATCCAAGTAGCGAAAACTCAATCCTGCTCTGTATTTACTGGCAATTTGTTCGTTAAATTTAATTAAAGTATTTTTAGGATTACCAAGCGGCTGATCTAAATTTTTCCTCGCCATTAACATATAATAATAGCTGTATTGCTCATTAAAATTGACATTTGTCAAATTGAAACCTTTCAATAATTTATAGGTTGATAAGGATCC
>JBILPJ010000076.1:0-10147 GCA_044373975.1 Flavobacterium sp.
ATCCTCTTTCTTCAGAAATTACAGTTCCACCAGTTAAGATGGCAATATCTTCCAACATTGCTTTTCTTCTGTCACCAAAACCAGGTGCTTTTACAGCAGCAATTTTCAAGGCCCCCCTTAATTTATTTACTACCAATGTCGATAAAGCTTCGCCATCAACATCTTCTGCAATAATTAATAATGGTTTTCCAGATTGCGCAACGGGTTCTAAAACTGGTAATAGTTCTTTTAAAGAAGATACTTTTTTGTCATATAAGAGAATATATGGACTTTCAAGTTCTACTTCCATTTTCTCAGGATTGGTAACAAAATAAGGCGATAAATAACCTCTGTCAAATTGCATTCCTTCCACAACATCAACATAAGTATCAGTTCCTTTAGCTTCTTCAACAGTAATTACACCTTCTTTTCCCACTTTTGCGAAAGCATTAGCGATTAATTCACCAATAACTTCGTCATTATTTGCTGAAATAGAAGCGATTTGTTTTATTTTTTCAGAATCACTTCCTACTACTTTAGCTTGTTTAGCCAAGTCTGCAACAATAGCTTCAACCGCTTTGTCAATTCCTCTTTTCAAATCCATTGGATTTGCTCCAGCTGCAACGTTTTTTAAGCCTTCTTTTACTATTGCTTGAGCCAATACAGTTGCAGTTGTAGTTCCATCACCAGCTAAATCATTGGTTTTTGATGCTACTTCTTTTACCATTTGAGCACCCATATTTTCCAATGGGTCTTTTAATTCTATTTCTTTTGCAACAGTAACTCCGTCTTTTGTAACAGTTGGTCCTCCGAAAGATTTTCCAATAATTACATTACGACCTTTTGGTCCTAAAGTTACTTTTACTGCATTTGCCAATGCATCAACACCACGTTTTAGTCCGTCACGTGCTTCAATATCAAATTTTATATCTTTTGCCATTTTATTTTAAGCATTAGGCAGAAGGCTTTAAGTTTTAGGCTTTTTCCTTACTGCTGAATTAGTATTTGTTTTAATTTTCCCCACCCCAACCCTCCCCAAAGGGAAGGGAGTCGAGATGGATGTGCGTTATGAATATTTTTTATTTATTATTTTCTCCTCCCCTTCGGGGAGGTCGGGAGGGGATTATATAATCGCAAGAATATCATCCTCACGCATTATCAAATAATCTTTTCCTTCTAATTTCAATTCTGTTCCTGCATATTTTCCGTATAAAACAGAATCACCAACTTTAACGGTCATAGTGTGGTCTTTTGTTCCATTTCCTACCGCAACTACAGTTCCTTTTTGAGGTTTTTCTTTTGCTGTATCTGGAATAAAAATTCCGGATGCTGTTTTAGTTTCTGCAGCTACAGGTTCAATTAGAACGCGATCTGAAAGAGGTTTGATATTTAAACTCATAATAATATATTTAATTTTTTTATTTTAATTTGATGAAAATCTAATTTCAGAAATTATGCCAATATGTATATTCTGACAATTTTGCCTAAAAAAAATGCCAGCATTGACAGGCTGGCATTTATATTTTATAATTTGAATTCTATTATTTTGCTGGCGCTGGAGCCGGAGCCGGCATTGTTTTCGCAGGAACATCAGAAGTTGCTGGTTTTGCGGCCGCTGGTGTAGCTTTTTGAGTTGTATCTATAATTTTAGAATCTGAATCTCCTAAAGTTCCAGTGAAACTCAAACAAGATAATAATATCAACGCTGTCAATATAGTTGCTAATGTCCAAGTGCTTTTATCTAAAAAGTCAGTAGTTTTTTGAACTCCACCCATCATTTGTGAACCTCCTAAAGAAGAAGATAATCCACCACCTTTAGGGTTTTGAACCATTATTACTACAATTAAAAGAAAACACACGATAGTAATTAATACTAAAAAAATTGAAAATGTACTCATTGTTATTTGTTATTATGTTGTAAAATCTTAATATCCGAAATTCGGTTTGCAAAGAAACTACTTTTTTCTGGATATTTCAAAATTAATATTTCATAAGCTTGAATTGCTTTGTCATATTTATTTTGTTCTAAATATACGCGCGCCAATGTTTCTGTCATTAAATAGGAATTATTCTCTGAACTTGGCTCTAAAAAAACTTTAGGTTCTGCTTCTTTTTTTATTGGTGGAATCTTAGGACTTGCTTCAATAAACTTGTCTATCAATTCATTTTTCTTCTGTTTCTCAGGATCAACTGCTGTAGATTTTATCTCAATTGGTTCTGAATTTTCTCTTTCAATTGGATGAATCTTAGATAATTGCAACCATTCCTGAAAAGAATATTTTTCATTTATATCGAAAACTAAAGGCTTTCCGATTTCTAATTTTTCTTCCGCTGCCTCAATTGTTGGGATTGAAATTTCAACGTTATCAATTGGTGTGGCTTCTTTTATAGACGTTAAAATTGATTGTTCCAAAGGATTTATTTTGGATTCAATTTTTTCTTCTTTAAATATTAATTCTGTTGCGTCAACATAAATCTCATTGATTTCGGCTAATTTTTCTTCGTATAAATTTTTATGAATGCGTGTAAAAGTATCCGAAATTATAAAATCGAATAAAACACTTCTATCTGTAGTATGTGCAGCAGTATTTTTTAAATCATAATTATAACGGAAACTATCTTGATTGTACAACCCTTTCAAACGCAATGCTCGTGCACTTTGAAAATACGGAAATTCCGCAACGATTTTCTCCAAAGACAAAGTTTGCTTGTCATTGATAGCGTTGGGGTTGTTAATTAAAGATAAATATTCTGTTATATTCATAAAAGGGCATTCATTTTATTAATCTTTATTTGTCTTCCGATTGAGTGAACTAACAAATTATCGAATCAATATTTTACCATTTTGCCAATGATTCATTGAAAATATCTTGTGTAATTCTTTCAAAAATAATCTCTAAATTTTCATTAAGTTTTGAACCAACCAATTGATCTGCACCATCATAATCATTATAGAATGAAAACTTTTTCTCGAAATTATCAGCTTCTTTATTTTTATTTGTAAATCTTACATTTACAGTAATTGAAAGTCTGTTTTGGGAAGCTCTCTGATCTGCAGTTGCCGTCATTGGGCTGATTCTGTAATCTGTAATTTCACCTTCATAAACTAAATCTCCATTGGTACTTGTCAAATTCAAATTCGTTTGATTCTGAATTAAATTTTGCATTTTTTGCGTGAATGTTCTTTCAATACCAGGTTCAATCAACGAAGCATTATTTTGAAAATAATTCACTTGAAAGGTTTTGGCATCGATTTTTCCAGTCCCAGTAAAATTATAAACAGAACAACTGCTGAACGTTAGCAGAATTAAAATCGCAATTATGTAGTGTGTTTTTTTCATTTTCATTTTAAAATTCAAAGATATTCAAAAATAATTGACATTTATCAATTACCAATTATCATTTTATTAAAGGTCGAATTGCTTTATTTTTCGATACAAAGTTCTCTCTGAAATTCCCAATTCATCGGCTGCCGCTTTTCGTTTCCCTTTATTTTTTTCTAATGACTTTTTAATCATCTCAATTTCTTTTTGTTCTAATCTCAAAACCTCTTCTTCCTCTTCTTCAACTGCTTCTGCAAAAAGATAATTTACCTCATTGTCTTTAAATTCAGCAACTTCTGTTTTTTTGTTTACAGGAATCACAGCCAATTCGTGCTCTTCCTCAAATTCTATTTCACTGTCACTGTCACTTTCTTTGGAACCATATATTTTTTGAATCAAATGCTGGTTTGTTTCCTGAACTTTTGAAGTACCATTTTTTATCAATTCTAAAGTAAGTTTCTTCAAATCGTGCAAATCACTTTTCATATCAAAAAGCACTTTGTACAATATTTCTCTTTCATTGCTGAAATCACTTTTACTCTTTTTGTCTTTTATCACCGATGGTAAATTACTTCCTTCTTCAGGTAAATATGATTGCAAAGTTGCGGCTGTAATTTCCCGATTGGTTTCTAAAACAGATATTTGTTCGGCTACATTTCGCAATTGACGAATGTTTCCACTCCAACGAAATTTCAATAGAATTTGAACCGCATTGTCATCTAATTTTATCGCTGGCATTTTGTATTTATGAGCAAAATCTGAAGCAAATTTTCTAAATAACAAATGAATATCTTCTTTTCTGTCTCGCAAAGGCGGCAATGTAATATCCACAGTACTCAATCTATAATATAGGTCTTCTCTGAATTTTCCTTTTTCAATAGCATCAAATAAATTGACATTAGTGGCAGCAACAATCCTAACATTCGTTTTTTGAACTTGTGAAGAGCCAACTTTTATAAACTCACCATTTTCCAAAACCCGTAGCAACCGAACTTGGGTTGTAAGTGGCAATTCGCCAACTTCATCCAAAAAAATTGTCCCGCCATCAGCTACTTCAAAATAGCCTTCACGTGTTCCTGTTGCGCCTGTAAAAGAGCCTTTTTCGTGTCCGAAAAGTTCACTGTCAATGGTTCCTTCGGGAATTGCGCCACAGTTCACAGCAATATATTTCCCGTGTTTTCTATGCGAAAGCGAATGGATTATTTTAGGAATATTCTCTTTTCCAACGCCACTTTCCCCAGCCACTAAAACTGAAATATCAGTTGGTGCAACCTGAATGGCTTTTTCTATTGCGCGGTTTAATTTTGGGTCATTCCCAATAATTCCAAACCGCTGTTTTGTTGATTGAATTGTTTCCATATTACTCAATTGATAATTGATAATTAACAATGAACAATTAATTTTTCTTATTTTGAAATTATCAATTATTCATTGTCAATTATCCATTTTTTTTTAATTCATCTCACTCAATCCAACAGCTTCGCCCTTTAAAGTTCCGCTAGTACAACTCATGATTTTCACATTCACAAAATCCCCAATTTTATAATTCTCTTTTGGGAAAACCACTGTAATACTCTGTGAATTTCTACCTGAAAATTCCTCAGTCGATTTTTTCGATACTTTCTCAACCAAAACTTCTACCGTTTTTCCAATGAATTCTTCACTTCGAAACCAAGCGTGTTTTTGTTGCAAATCCACGATTTCTTGTAATCTTCGCGCTTTTATTTCTTCCGAAACATCATCTTTCATTTTTCGTCCCGCCAATGTTCCTGGGCGTTCCGAATACGAATACATATAACCAAAATTATATTTTACATAGTCCATTAAACTCATAGTATCTTGATGATCTTGTTCTGTTTCTGTTGGAAAACCCGAAATCATATCTTGCGAAATCGAGCCATTCGGAATAATAGTTCTGATTTTATCAATCAAAGTCATATATTCTTCGCGAGTGTGCAAACGATTCATTTCCTTTAAAATTCTATTGCTTCCAGACTGAACGGGAAGATGAATGTGCTTGCAAATATTTTCGTATTTCGCAATAATATGCAAAATACTTTCGTGCATATCTTGCGGATTGGACGTCGAAAATCGAATTCTCATTTTTGGAAAACCAACGGCTACCATTTCTAATAATTGGTCAAAATCTACCGAAGTTGCTTTTTGCATTTCACTCGCATTCACAAAATCCTTCTTCAAACCGCCGCCATACCACAAATAACTATCCACATTTTGTCCCAAAAGCGTAATTTCCTTGAAGCCTTTATCCCATAAATCTTGAATTTCCGACACAATACTTTGCGGTTCCCGACTGCGTTCCCGTCCTCTAGTAAAAGGAACTACGCAAAAAGTACACATATTATCGCAACCTCTCGTAATCGAAACCAAAGCCGTAATTCCGTTGCTCATCAATCGAACGGGTGAAATATCACCATAGGTTTCGTCTTTCGACAAAATCACGTTAATTGCATCACGACCTTCTTCGACTTCGTTCAATAAATTTGGTAAATCCTTATATGCATCTGGACCTACAACTAGATCCACGATTTTTTCTTCTTCTAAAAACTTGTCTTTCAAACGCTCTGCCATACAACCCAAAACGCCCACTTTCATCTTCGGATTAATCCGTTTCACTGCATTGTATTTTTCCAAACGTTTGCGAATAGTTTGTTCCGCTTTGTCCCGAATCGAGCAGGTATTTACCAAAACCAAGTCGGCTTCTTCCAATATTTGAGTCGTATTATAACCGTTATTCGACAATATCGAAGCCACAATTTCGCTATCCGAAAAATTCATCGCGCAACCGTAACTTTCAATAAAAAGTTTCTTCGTATTCTGAGGTTTATGTTCTAAAACAAGACTTTCGCCCTGTTTACTTTCTTCAATATTCTTATCCATCATTAATTTTCAAAACACAAAGATAACGCAATTCGACTAAATATGACAAGATGTCAGCCTAAGAATTAACATATTATTTGTTTTCAGGAGCTATTCCCGCTTACCGTTTCAAGTCCTCATTCAAAAAGTTGTTTTTCTAAGCCAAAAAAGGAGCTTCCTGCGGTCGCTCTTTTTCGGCAAGAAAAACTAACTTTTTTCATTCCGGGCTTTCCACTAAAATCGGGGCTATCCTCACGATTTGAATCACATTTACAGTAGTAGTAAAAAGAATTACATTTGGATTTCAACAATGTATTTCAACCTAATTTTATACTTTTAAATAATCAAAAGCACAATATTTAAAAAAATCATATACTTTTGTCGCAGAAAATATAATCCAATGGCAAAAAATTTAGTTATCGTCGAATCTCCGGCAAAGGCAAAAACAATCGAGAAGTTTTTAGGAAGTGATTTTCAAGTAGAATCTAGCTACGGTCATATTGCCGATTTACCTTCAAAGGAAATTGGTGTAGATGTAGAAAATGGTTTCAAACCAAAATACGAAGTTTCTGCCGATAAAAAAGCATTGGTTTCCAAACTAAGAACTTTAGCTAAAAATGCCGATATGGTTTGGTTAGCAAGTGATGAGGATCGCGAGGGAGAAGCCATTTCGTGGCATCTTGCCGAAGAATTAAAATTGGATAAAAAGAAAACAAAGCGAATTGTATTTCACGAAATCACCAAAACAGCGATTTTAAAAGCCATTGATAATCCCCGTGAAATAGATTATAATTTAGTAAACGCACAACAAGCACGAAGAGTTTTAGACCGATTAGTAGGATATGAATTGTCGCCAGTTCTTTGGAGAAAAATCAAAGGAGGACTTTCTGCAGGACGCGTTCAATCTGTTTCTGTTCGTTTAATAGTAGAACGAGAAAGAGAAATTCAAAATTTCAAAGCCGTTGCAACGTATTCTATTGTAGCAGAATTTACCAATGAAGCAGGAAAAGCATTCAAAGCTAAATTGCCAAAAAATTACAATACTAAAAAAGAAGCCGAAGATTTTTTAAATAAAAATATTGGTTCTATATATAAGGTAGCAGATTTAGAAACGAAACCTACCAAAAAATCACCAACGGGACCATTCACAACTTCTACTTTGCAACAAGAAGCTGCAAGAAAATTGTACTTGCCAGTTGGAATTACAATGCAATTAGCACAACGATTGTACGAAGCTGGACTCATAACGTATATGAGAACGGATAGTGTAAACCTGTCTAAAGACGCAATGGAAGCGGCACAAGCGGAAATCATAAAATCGTACGGCGCTGAATTTTCAAAACCACGAACATTTGTCAATAAAAGCAAAGGTGCTCAAGAAGCGCACGAAGCAATTCGTCCAACGGATATGTCGCGACACACCGTGAACATTGACAGAGACCAAGCTCGTTTGTATGATTTAATTTGGAAAAGAACGTTAGCTTCTCAAATGAGCGATGCAAAATTGGAACGTACCAATGTTAAAATCGAAGCAAATAATCATAACGAAATATTTTCAGCTTCAGGAGAAGTGTTGCTTTTTGAAGGATTTCTAAAAGTGTATTTGGAAGGTCACGATGATGACGAAGAAGAGCAAGAAGGAATGTTGCCTGCAATGAAAGTCAACGAAAAATTACAAAATAATTATATTACTGCAACCGAAAGATATTCGAGAGCAGCGGCAAGATATACAGAAGCTTCTTTGGTAAAAAAATTGGAAGAACTTGGAATTGGTCGTCCGTCAACGTATGCGCCAACCATTTCTACAATCATTAACAGAAATTATGTTGAAAAAGGAAATTTAGACGGTCAAGAACGTAATTATACGCAATTGATTTTGCAATCAGGAAAAGTTGGCGAGAAATTATTAAAAGAAAATACTGGTTCTGACAAAGGAAAATTAGTTCCAACAGACATTGGTACAATTGTTACGGATTTCTTGGTTAAGAATTTCGGAAACATATTAGATTATAATTTCACTGCAAAAGTGGAACAAGATTTTGATGAAATTGCAGAAGGAAATGTCGATTGGACAAAAATGATGCAGGAATTTTACGATAAATTTCATCCAACAGTTAAAGAAGTTGAAGCACACGCCGAAAGAGAAAGCGGTGAAAGAATTCTTGGGATTCATCCAGAAAGTGGCAAACCAGTTTCTGTTCGTTTAGGAAAATTTGGTCCAATGGCTCAAATTGGCGCACCCGACGATGAAGAAAAAAAATTCGCAAGTTTAATGGCGGATCAAAATATTGGAAATATAACATTAGAAGAAGTTCTTAAATTATTCTTACTTCCAAAAAATTTGGGAACGTATAAAGGAGAAGAAGTTGAAGTGAGTAATGGTCGTTACGGCCCTTATATTCGTCACGGAGCGGCTTTTGTTTCTTTGCCAAAAGGCGAAAATCCAATTGATGTTACCATCACAAGAGCTCAAGAATTAATTGACGAAAAAGCTCTTGCCGATGCGCCAATAGCCGTTTATAAAGGCGAAGGCGTTCAAAAAGGAACAGGTCGTTTTGGGCCATTTATCAAATGGGATGGCGTTTTCATTAATGTAAGTAAGAAATATAATTTCGATAATTTATCACAAGCTGACATTGAAGAATTGATTGAAGATAAATTACAAAAGAACATCGATAAAGTTTTGCATAATTGGAAAGAAGAAGGAATTCTTGTTGAAAAAGCCCGTTGGGGAAGATCAGTTATCACGAAAGGAAAACTTAAAATCGAGTTGAGCAAAGATGTTGATGCAGCTAATTTAACTTTAGCGGAAGTTCAAGAAATCATTGCTAAGAAAACACCAGCTAAGAAAACGGCAGCTAAAAAAGCAACAACAGCTAAAAAACCAGTTGCTAAAAAACCAGTTGCTAAGAAAGCAGTTGTAAAAAAGAAATAAATAATGGAATTTGATTTTTTAAAACCTATAAACGATGAGGTTCTGGAGTTAATTAGCAGTTTGTCTTCCCAACATTTGGGTAGTAAAATGGTACTTCATACTAAAGAACAATTTCCAGATTTAAATAAAATTAAAATTGCAATAATTGGAGTTTTAGACAATCGAGGGGATTCAAAATCAATATCAGATGTGGATATAAACCCTATTAGAAAAGAATTATATTCCCTTTATCCAGGAAATTGGGAAGCTTCAATTGCCGATTTGGGTGATATAGAAGCTGGAAATTCGGTTCAAGACACTTATTTTGCTTTGAAAAAAGTAGTTTCAAGTTTAATCAAGAAAAAAATCATACCAATTGTAATAGGGGGTTCGCAGGATTTGACTTATGCAATGTATCGTGCGTATGATGATTTAGAACAAATGGTAAATCTGGTTTCCATAGATAGTAAATTTGATTTGGGTAAAGAAAGCGAAATCATTTCTTCAGATTCCTATCTGACAAAAATTGTACTTGATGAACCAAATAACCTTTTTAATTTTTGTAATATCGGTTTTCAAACCTATTATAATTCACAGGAAGAGATAGATTTGGTAGAAAAATTGTTTTTTGATGCCTATCGATTGGGAGACGTTTCTAATTCTATTGCAATTGCAGAACCTGTTTTCAGGGATGCTGATTTGGTTAGTTTAGATTTAGGTGCTATAAAATCTTCAGATTCTGGAAATTTTATTAATTTCACACCAAATGGTTTTAATGGTAAAGAAATTTGTTCATTGGCAAGATATGCAGGAATAAGTGACAAAGTTTCTTCCTTTGGAATATTTAATTATAATAATTCAGTGCAAGAATCTGGATTGATTTCACAAATTATTTGGTATTTTATTGAGGGGTTTCATTACCGTTCTAACGAATATCCATTTGGCAGTAAAGAGAACTATATCAAGTACATAGTGCCATTAGAAGACGAAGAATTAGTTTTTTATAAGAGTGATAAAACAGGTAGATGGTGGATTGAAATACCATTTATTTCGG
>JBILPJ010000077.1:0-10132 GCA_044373975.1 Flavobacterium sp.
AATTTCCAAAGGCGTTTTCCCTAAGAATCTGATTGTGCTGAAAAATCCAATAATTAACTTTTACTTTTTGATACGTGGAAACAAAATGGTTGTGCCAAAAGCAAGTCATTTTTTCACGAAGCGGAAACTCTTCTTCAATCATTTTAGCAATCCACCACGCTCTTAAATCTAAGTTAGTTTGCTGTTCTTTTTTGAGAAGTTCTTTGAGATCCTCAGGATTCGAGGATTTTATTTTTCTGCGAAGAAGCTGATATTCTTTAAATGATTTAGGGCTGTCTTGAATAAATTTAGGGATTTCTGTAGAAACCGTAGTGTCAAATGATTGCTCCAAGAAACTTTTTAACCCTGATTTCTCAATCACTTTTGCTTGCTTAGCAGAATATCCTAGTCGTAAAGACCAAAGTGTGTGTTTATCCATAATCAATTTTGATATATTTTTTTAGACTCAATTTCAATTGAATAGTTTAATTACAAAATGTTGCTTAACTTAATCTCCACTTTTTATTTGCATATCCAAATGTTACTTAACTAATATTGCGGGTTTAATTTACATGTCCAGAGTTCTGATTTTATAAAGACTGGCGAATAATCAAGGTGCTTTTATTTTCTATTTGTTCCTTTTTTCCTTTCAAAATCATTTGGGCTAGAATTTTTCCCATCGCAACAAAATCAGTAGATATGGTTGTTATGCCGTTTTCTACCACTTTTTTCAAAGGGGTTTCGTTATAAGATATGATTCCGAAATCTACACCAAGTTTTAAATTTTGCAACTTAGATTTTTCAATAACTTTTACTAAATCCCTATCGTCAGGAATAATATATACTTCGCCTTTTTTAATTTCCCTGTCTTTGAAATCCGTAACAACCGTATAGCTAAACTCGAAGTCTTCACAGAATTTTTTGAAGCCAATTTTCATTCCTAATGGCTCCCTAAATCCTGGAAAAATAAGGATTAGTTTTTCGTAATTGTTTAATCTCATTTTACCTTTTTCTAAGCCATTGTATATATCTTTCTGGTGATTTTGATACACCGCTGGAAAGGATTTTAATTCCGCATTTGTTTGGTCTAATATATAAATCTCATCAACTGGTAGGGTTTTTATGATTGCCGATGCTCCAATTAAATTAGTGGGCATAATAATATATTTGGTATAGTTTCCATTGCTGTCATTGATTATTTTTTGAAAAACCTGAAGATTAAAATGATGAAAGAAAATATCAACTTGTATGCCTTTTCCAATGTTTTCAATAAAGGAATTGTATAAGTCTTCCTTGAAAATATTTAGTTCTTCAAAAAGTAAAAAAATGCGTTGTTTTATTTTGACTTCAGTACTTTTGACATAGTAGCCTTTTCCTAGAATAGCGTATATAATACCTCGCTTTTTTAACTCTTCATAGGCCTGTAATACGGTGTCCCGAGATATAGAAAACTCAAGGCATACTTTGTTTATGGAGGGAAGTTTTTCATCCTTTTTTAAATGACCTTTCTCAATTGTTTTTTCAATTGAGGAAATGATTTGTTTGTACTTTGGTATTCCTTGATTATTTTGAATAGTTATGACACGCATAATTTTTTTTACAAAAATACATAAAAACTGGTAGGTACTAGTCTGTAAAATACATATAATTAATTTAATTTTGAATTTCACTTTTGATAAAAAAAATATAAAAATAATAATGAATTCATTTTTAAATAAGTATTCTGTAATCAAATTCTTTGGAAATTTACCTGATGGAGGTGTTATTGATTCTTGCGAACTAACCAATAAAAACGGAATGCAATTGAAGGTTATCACTTATGGAGCCACCATAACCTCATTAAAAATACCCTTGAAAAATGGTGATTTAATTGACGTTGTTTTAGGTTTTGATACCATGGAAGCCTATTTAAATTCTTTTCAATTAAAGGGCGCACCGTATTTTGGAGCAACAGTAGGGCGTTTTGCGGGCAGGATTAATAATAGTACTTTTAGTTTGAACGGAAGATCAATTTATTTGAATAGTAATAATAATGGGCATTCCTTACATGGAGGAAATAGTGGCTTTAGCCAAAAACAATGGAAGATTAAAAATGTGACCGAAGGAAAAAACCCATCCATAACTTTAAGTTATTTCAGTCCTGATGGCGAAGAAAATTACCCTGGAGATGTATCTGTAGATTTAACATACACTTTATCAGATGAAAATGAATTGATTATTGAGCACGTTGCCACGACTTCGGAGGATACAATAATCAACTTGACTCATCACAGCTATTTTAATCTTGATGGGCATAATTCCACTATTTTAGAACAGGATTTATCAATTAATTCTAATGAAATATTGGAAACCAATGAACACAATGTTCCAACGGGTCAATTTTTGAATTTAGAAAACAACCTTTTTGATTTTAACCAAGCCAAAAAATGCCCTCAAACAATAGATACAACTTTTGTTTTGAAAAAAGGTGAGGAAATCAAAGCTTCCCTTTTCAACCCAAAAAATAATTTAGAAATGTTGGTATTTACGAATCAACCGGCTGTACATATTTATGTTGGAGGAAATTGTTTTAATTTAATAAAAGGTAAGGGAAATTCAGATTACCACCCTTTGAGTGGGATTTGTTTTGAAACTCAAAATTTTCCGGACGCACCTAATCACAATCATTTTCCTAATGCTTTTTTAAGAAAAGACGAAGTATATCAACACAAGACTATATATAAATTTCAAATTAGGTAAGGTCTATTTACAAGAAATTTAAATATAAACAATCAAATTATAAATAATGAATGAGATTTTAATACAAGACACTACTGATTTTTTTAAAGAAACCTTTGGGAATATACCCGATAAAATTGTTCTTTCTCCGGGAAGAATTAATATTATTGGTGAACACATAGATTATAATGATGGTTATGTTTTACCGGCAGCTATTGATAAAATAGTTTGCTTTGCATTTGAAAAAAACAATTCTAATACCGCAAACATTAAGGCTATTGATTTGAATGAATCCGTATTAATCGATATTACAAAAGAAGAAATAGTAAGCGATGTTGTTTGGACTAATTATTTACGGGGGGTTTTGTTTCAATTAAAATTAAAAGGTTACAAAATAGGCGGTTTTAACTGCACTTTTAGTAGTAATATTCCAATTGGTTCTGGTTTGTCTTCTTCGGCAGCCTTGGAATGTGGATTTTTATTTGGGATTAATGAAATGTTTAATTTGGGAATAAATTCAATCGATATCGCTTTAATGGGACAAAGTGCCGAGCACTGGGTTGGAATTAATTGTGGTATCATGGATCAGTTTTCTAGTGTAATGGGATTAGAAAACAAAGTAATAAAAATTGATTGCCGTACTTTGGATTATACCTACCACGATGCTAATTTTGTTGATTATTCTTTAATTTTATTTGATAGCAACGTACAACATTCCTTATTTACTTCTGAATACAATAATCGACGTATAGAATGTGAAGAAGGATTAAGTATTATCAATGATAATTATCCTGAAATTAATAGCTTCAGAGACTGTAATGAAGAATTATTAATTGGTTTGAAATCTAAAATGACGGATAATGTTTTTAGAAGAAGTTTGTATGCCGTAAAAGAAATAAAACGTGTCATTCAAGCTTGTGCAGCCCTTGACAAAGGAGATATTAAAACATTAGGGGAATTAATGTTTGAAACACATCAGGGATTGTCTAAAGATTATGAAGTAAGTTGCGCCGAATTGGACTATCTGGTAGATTTGGCTAAAGCCGAAGAGGATGTAATTGGATCTCGATTAATGGGAGGTGGTTTTGGAGGTTGCACCATCAATTTAGTAAAAAAGGGAAGCGAAAATTCTGTAAAAGAAAAATTTACTAAATTATATGCTGACCATTTTAACATAGAATTAAAAATATACGATGTAAAAGTTTCTAACGGAACTTCACTTTATAAAAACTAATTATAATGAAAAAATTTGATATCTACGAAGATCCACACCGACGGTTTAATCCGCTCATAAACGAATGGGTTTTGGTTTCTCCCCACCGAGCAAAACGTCCTTGGCAAGGTCAAAAAGAAACTGTTGCCAATGATGAAAGACCAGAATATGACCAAGAATGTTATTTATGTCCAGGCAATGTTCGAGCTAATGGAGAGGTAAATCCAAAATATCTTAGCTCATTTGTTTTTGAAAATGATTTTGCTGCTTTAAAACATGAAGAAATTGAATTTGAAGAAAGTAATGAAGCTACTTTTTTTAAAGTTAAACCAGAAAGAGGAATCTCTAAGGTGGTGTGCTTCTCACCAAAACACAATATCACTTTACCAGAAATGGATTTGCCAACAATCGAAGAAATTATTCGTACTTGGCAACGAGAATATACGGATTTGGGCAATGTTGATTATATTAATTACGTGCAAATTTTTGAAAACAAAGGAAGTGTCATGGGTTGCAGTAATCCACATCCACACGGACAAATTTGGGCACAGTCCTCTTTGCCTACTCAAGTAGAGAAAACACAAAATAGTTTGAAAGCCTATTTTGATAAAAATCAAAGCAATCTTTTGATTGACTATTTAAAAGAAGAATTAAAATTAGAGGAGCGTATTGTCATTGAAAATAATAATTTCGTTGCCTTAGTTCCTTTTTGGGCAATTTGGCCATTTGAGACAATGATAATTTGCAAACGCCATAGCACAAAAATTACAGACTTTACTGCTAATGAAATTGAAGATTATGCTAGTATTATTAAGTTACTAACGATTAAATACGACAACTTGTTCGAAACATCTTTTCCCTATTCATCAGGAATTCATCAAGCACCAACCGATGGGGAACTTCACCCAGAATGGCAATTTCACATGCACTTTTATCCACCCTTGTTGCGTTCCGCTTCGGTCAAAAAATTTATGGTGGGATATGAAATGATGGGAGAGTCACAACGCGATATTACTGCTGAAAAAAGTGCTCAAATGTTAAGAGATTTGTCTGACGTACATTATAAAAGTAAATAAGACATGAAAGTATTAGTAACTGGCAATGGAAAACGCTTCGAAATGGGAATAGAAAGTTAGGATAAAATAACTTTCAATAGAATCTTAAATCAACATAGATTAACAATTTTTTTATACTATTAATTTAATTAACCTACAAAAACCAAAATTATGAATACATTACAATTTGCAGACTACATGGTCTTTCTTGTTTACTTTTTTATAGTATCCGGATATGGATATTGGATTTACAAACGAAAACAAAACGCTTCACATTCGGCTTCGCATGATTACTTTTTAGCTGAAGGATCGCTAACTTGGTGGGCTATTGGTACTTCCTTAATTGCTTCCAACATTTCTTCTGAACAATTTATTGCTATGTCAGGAAATGGATTTAAAATGGGTTTGGCTATCGCAAGTTATGAATGGCTGTCAGCCTTGACATTAATTATTGTGGCTGTATTTTTTATTCCTGTTTACCTAAAAAATAAGATATATACTATGCCTCAGTTCCTAAATCAAAGATATAACGGGGATATTGCTATGATTATGGCTGTTTTCTGGTTGTTGTTATATGTGATTGTAAATTTAACTTCTATCCTATACCTTGGCGCTTTAGCTATCAATGGAATTTCAGGTATTAATCTTGATTTATGTATGTATGGTTTGGCATTCTTTGCTATTATTATTTCTCTTGGAGGCATGAAAGTTATCGGTTATACCGATGTTATACAAGTGGTATTCCTAATTTTTGGAGGTTTAGTAACTACTTATTTAGCATTAGATAAAGTAGCCGAATTAAATGGACAACACGGAATGGTAAACGGATTTAATTATATGATGAATCAATCTGGCGACCATTTCCACATGATATTTCAAAAAGACAGTCCGAATTTCCCAAGTTTGCCAGGACTTACCGTTTTATTAGGAGGAATGTGGATTGTGAACTTGAATTATTGGGGTTGTAATCAATACATAACTCAAAGAGCTTTGGGGGCTGATTTAAAAACAGCTAGAACTGGAATTCTATTCGCTGCTTTCTTAAAATTATTAATGCCTGTTATTGTTGTTTTACCTGGAATTGCAGCTTATGTAATCTATACTAAAGGTGGTTTACAAACAGAATTGTTAGGGCCTGATGGCGTTTTAAATCCAGATAGATCTTACCCTGTATTATTAAATTTATTACCAGTAGGATTGAAAGGCTTGTCTTTTGCAGCATTGACCGCTGCAGTTGTTGCGTCATTAGCAGGAAAAGTGAATAGTATTTCAACCATTTTTACATTAGACATTTACAAGAAAAAAATTGATGTCGATTGTAGTGAACAGAAAATGGTTAAAGTAGGGAAATGGGCTGTATTCATAGCTATGATGTTAGCAGTAGTTATTGCACCACACTTGGGAATTGATAAAAAAGGAGGTTTCGAATTTATTCAAGAGTACACTGGATTCGTTAGTCCTGGGGTTTTTGCCATGTTTATTTTAGGATTCTTCTGGAAAAAAACAAGTTCAAATGCTGCCATGTTTGCAACCATTGGAGGTTTTATATTGTCAGTAGTATTTAAGTTTTTACCCAATTGGATGAATTTACAATTTTTAAATTCAACCGGTTTCGCTGTATTAGTCCCTCAAGAGAACGGAACAAGTTTGTATGAAATTCCATTCATTGATCGTATGGGATTTGTATTTGTAATCTGTGTTGCTGTAATGATCGTTATTAGTTTAATAGACCAAAAACGAGGAATAAAATCTAAAGGATTAGAAATAGATTCCTCTATGTTTAAGGTAAATAGTGGCTTTTTAGCAGGTAGTTTATTAATAACCGGTATCTTGGTTGCCTTGTATTCTATTTTCTGGTAGAAACTAGGTGTTTATATTTCAAAGCCCCATTATAAATTTAATGTGGCTTTTCTTTAGTTTAAATTGCACTGAAGAAATATTGAAGATCTTTAAAACAAAAAGACCAAGTGTATGAGACTTTTTGAACAACCGAAAGTTGTCTAAAATATATTCCTTTGTACTTTATACCAATTATAATTATTAATTAGTCTAATCGTTATGGTATAATGCAGCAGTATATTTCATTTTGTCCAATTTTTATTGGCCTAATTTGAAATAACAAGCGGTATTACTATAATATTTATAAAAGCGAAATTGAAAAAGTATATTTTACTTATTCTTCTAACTGTTTTTTTGTTTGTATCCTCTGGCTACAGTCAAAAATTGGTATATGAAAAAGGACCATTGGTATTAAAATCCAATTCCTTAGAAGATGGGTTAGGACAATTTGTAACTGACGATTTGCCCAATGTTAGCCCTAAAAACACTATTGCTTTAAAACTAGATGCCACGGCTTTGACCAAAAAAATGTGGGCAATTGCCCTTAATGATGTCGAGCTCAACTTGATTACCAACGATTATGGAACCTATTTTGCCGCAGGACGACGCTACACCGACCGTGTTTATACTCGTGACATTTCCTATGCAGGTATTTTGGGTCTCAATGCCATTTATCCCAAAGAAATGATGACTTCGCTTCGGGTAACGAGAAATGTAGTGACTAAAATGGGATACAAAGTTTCGACAGAAGAGGTAATTAAAGAAATCGATGCTCCTTGGGAAGCAATTACAGAAGATAGAAAACAAATTATGGTTCAGTTCAAAAGCAACAGTATTACCCGTCGTACCGATGACGTAGTCTGGATTTGGGCTGCAGATGATTTGTTTAAATCCCATCCTGAAGTTGCCGATTGGAATTGGTTTTACACCAATGGAAAAAACAATTTCGAGCTATTTTATGCTCCTTGGTATGATAAAACAGATGGTTTATATAGAGGTCAAAATACTTTTCAAGACTTGCAATCCGAGGGCTATCCTGATGGTTATTCTCAAGCTGATTGCGTATTGATAAAAAGTACCTCAACTAATTGTTTGTACTATAAAGCGATGCTGGCATTGGCCAAAGCTGCCAAAAAATGTAATCTACCCGAAGAATCAAAAGTATGGACCAAAAAAGCCGAGTCGCTCAAAAAGGCTATTCTCAAAGAATTACTATTGCCCAATGGCACTTTTACTTACTTTAAAGACAGAAACGGAAAAGTATTGCCCAACCAGCACAATCTGGGAACTGCTTTTGCGGTACTTTTTGGAATTGTAAAAGGAGAAGCCGCCAGAAAAGCAATAGAAAATTATCCATCAAATCAATACGGAACGCCATTAATTCATCCGTTTTTAGGCAAAGGAACAGGAGATCACAATGCTGCCGCCTGGCCTTTTTGTGATACTTTTTTCTTGCAAGCCAAGGAAATTGCAGATGGAAAAGACTATACAGGCTATAATGCGGCATTACTGGCAAGAACAATGGGAACTAAATTTTCTGAAAAAAGAGATAAAGATTGGGGTGGATTTGGTTCGTTTCACGAAAAAGTACCCTTGCCCTCCGGTTTAATTTCGGGTTCGGGTTCACAACTATGGACTTCCGCCGCTTTTATGAACGTATGTTTGAGAGCCAAACTTGTTGATTTAAAATAATTTAAAAGAAGTAAAATAGCATTAATCCAAAAAATAAAGTAATGAATAGATTAAAAATAGTTTTCAGTTTAGTTCTTGTGTTGGTATTACCAAAACTTCTAGCGCAGCCCCTGATTAAATATTCCAATGGCAATCCGGAATACAGTATTCAATGGAACAAGCAATTTGCACAAATAAATGCACTGGTACCTGAAATTGAAATAAACGATAAATGGGTTTCAGTTAAAGAATTTAAAAATATCCGTTGGGAGAAAAAAGAGGGCACTCGATTGAGTGAAGTGAATAATTATAATGGCAAAGTTGACTATTTGTATCTTATTTGTGAGAACCATCCCATGATTTCCAATTTTACTATTGTATTCGAATTAATGGAAGGACGTCCTTATTTGGTTATGAACTCTTCATTAAAAGCTAGTGAAAAATTCAAATTAGGCGGAATCAAATTATTTAATTCTGCACAAGAAAATATAGTTTTGCCTGGCAATAGCAAAGATTGGATGGTTTTTACCGAAAGCGCCTCTGCCCCGCATACTGGAGGTCTTATGTACCCGTATCAATTGAACACAAAAAAGGCAAAAGAGGGAACGTACTCTAAAGCGCATACCGGAGTTTGGTTGAGTATGTTGGTCAACGACAAAAAAAATTGTGCTTTTTCTTTTGCAAGTATTGCCAGTGAATTATGGCCTAATAATTTTAAATGGGAATTACCCGTTAAAGACGATTTCAACAAAATAAAAGTTTCTGCACGAAGCGGTGCTATTTTCGAAAGAGAAAAAATTTGGGTTCCTGCTGGAAATACAATTACTACCGATGCTTTTTTGGTTGGCTATTGGGAAAACCAACGCCCTACAAATGTATTATTGGAAACCGGAAAAATTATGGGTGAAAATGTGCGTAAAGGTAAACCGATGCGCTTTCCAGAAGCAGGTTGGAGTTCTTGGCATTCCTATGATCGAAAGATTACTGAAAAATCATTTTTGACTTCCGCTGATTTTATAAATACCAATTTGAAAGAGTACGGTTGGAAAACCATTCAAATTGATGGCGGCTGGTGGACCGAACCAGGACTTTATAGCGTGAATGATGTCGCTTTTCCTAATGGAATTCGGTATTTGTCAGATTATGTAAATAAGTTGGGACTTGACTTTGGTCTTCATGTAAGTCCATTACGAACCAATCCTAAAGATCCAATTACTTCAAAACATCCGGATTGGATTTTGAAACCATCCTATAATAAAAAAATAGCAAAAGGGGATGATGAAATGGTCACAACCGTTGGAACAGTTTATGTTGATGGAAGCCATCCTGAAGTACCCGCTTTTTCCGCTGCTCGATACCAACAAATCGTTGAAGGTTACCGACCTTCGTTTATGAAATGGGACCACACTTATGGAGGTTTAGAAGAAGGGGTGCGATTTGATTCTACCATGACTTTCATGCAAGCACACAATAAAACGATTCGTGCAATTAGAAGTGCTTTGCCTGATGATTTAATCGTGACACGTAGTATGGGTTATGTATTTGGAGCTTTAGAATGTTATGATGCCATTCGAATAGGCAATGACATCAATCATCCTGGATATAAATCAGAAGCGGAACCGTTTACCAATATCACCTACGGTAAAACCTTGGGGCC
>JBILPJ010000239.1:0-3028 GCA_044373975.1 Flavobacterium sp.
TTTTAGAAAATTATATGACAAAAATTTTATCTTAATTATACGTTTCTATGAAAATATTTTATGCAATTCAAGCTACGGGAAACGGACATATTAGTAGAGCTGTTCAGTTGTATCCGTATTTGAAAAAGTTTGGAACGGTTGATTTCTTTATGAGTGGCAATAATGCGAGTTTAAATGTTGATATTCCAATAAAATATAAAAGCAAAGGATGTAGTTTGCATTATAGCAAATGTGGCGGTTTAGATTATTGGGAAATTACCAAAAATATCAAACCATTGCAAATGTATCGGGATGCAAAAGCGTTGCCCTTGTCAGATTATGATGTGGTAATTAATGATTTTGATTCGATAACTTCTTTGGCGTGTAGGCTTCAAAAAGTGAAATCGGTGCAATTTGGACATCAAGCGAGTTTTATGTCGGATTTGACTCCAAGACCTGAAAAAAATAATATTATGGGGGAATTAGTTTTAAAACATTATGCTCCTGCACCAAAATATATTGGACTTCATTTCAAACAATATGATTCCTTTATTCACCCACCAATTATTAAAGACGAAATTTTTCAAGCAACACCAAAAGACTTGAATCATATTTCGGTTTACCTTCCTTCATTCGATAGAGAATGTTTGGAAAAGGCATTTCATAAAGTAAAAGGTATTGAATTTCAGTGGTTTTTGAATGATATTAAAGAAATTCGTAAGGAAGGAAACATTACTTATTTTCCTGTTAACCAAAAACTTTTCAATGAAAGTTTGATAAATTGTCACGGAATATTAACTGGTGGTGGTTTTGAAACTCCTGCAGAAGCTTTGTTTTTGAACAAAAAAATATTGAGTATTCCAATCCAAAATCATTACGAGCAGGAATGCAATGCAGCGGCTTTGAAATTATTAGGAGTACCTGTTCTTAATAAAGTGGGTGATGATTTTCATATAGAAATAGAAAATTGGTTGAATGGCGTTATTCAATATCCAAAAATTCAAGCAAATGATATTCCAAAAACATTACAGTTTTTGTTTGATACGTATAATGATTGAAAGTAGTCACAAAAAAAGCCATCAATTGACGGCTTTAAATTTTATATTTGAGATAATTCTATAAATTATGACTGTTTTCAGGAACGTCGTCTTCCATATTTAGCATACTCCATAATTTGTCTTTCAACTCCGAAAGCCCTTGTTGCGCAACGGAAGAAATGAACAAATAGGGCGTTCCTGCGAAATCTTTATCCAACTGGGTTTTCAATTCTGCCTTGAGTTCGTCATCCAACATATCGCATTTTGAAATCACAACAATGCGTTCTTTGTCCAACATTTCAGGGTTGTATTTTGTTAATTCATTCACCAAAATATCATATTCGTCTTTGATATTTGGGGTGTCAACGGGAACTAAAAACAGCAACGTGGAATTTCTTTCGATGTGTCGTAAAAAGTAATGACCAAGTCCTTTTCCTTCGGCGGCACCTTCAATAATACCAGGAATATCGGCGATTACAAACGATTGAAAATCACGATACGCCACAATTCCAAGATTTGGTTTTAAGGTTGTAAACGGATAATCGGCAATTTTTGGTTTCGCAGATGTCAAAACCGAAAGCAACGTCGATTTTCCTGCATTTGGAAAACCTACTAAACCAACATCGGCAAGTACTTTCAATTCCAAAATCATATCGACTTCTGTGGAAGGCAAACCGGGTTGAGAATATCTTGGCGTTTGATTGGTTGAACTTCTAAAATGCCAGTTTCCTAAACCACCTTTTCCACCAAGAGCAATAATTCTGCGCTCCCCGTGCTCGGTAATTTCGAATAAAATTTCATTCGTTTCTTTGTCGCGAACGACTGTTCCTAAAGGCACTTCTATGAATTTATCATCGCCATCGGCACCGGTACTTCTATCGCCACCACCATCGCCACCGTGTCCTGCTTTAACGTGTCTTGCAAATTTTAGATGAAATAATGTCCAAAGACTTTTGCTCCCAACAAGATATACGTGTCCACCACGACCACCATCACCACCGTCAGGACCGCCTTTTTCAATAAATTTTTCTCTGTGTAAATGCGTTGAACCTTTTCCGCCTTTTCCAGAGGAAACATATATTTTTACGTAATCTACGAAATTTCCTTCAGTCATATTCTTTTTTATAAAAGTTTAATGTTTAATGTTTAAAGTTTGGCGGAATCCAACAAACTTTAAACATTAAACTTTAAACCAATTTTTAACCTTTTACGGTTTTCACCATCACTTTATCAATCCTCACGCCATCCATATCGATTACTTCAAGCTCATATTTTTGCCAAATCAGTTTTTCCCCTTGCTTTGGAATTCGAGACAATTCGGTCATAATCAAACCGCTTACTGTGGTAACTTCGTAGTCATTTGTCAATTCGTCCAACTCAAAATACGTTAGAAAATCGTGTAATGAATAATGTCCATCAACAAGCCAAGTTCCATCTTCTCTTTCAATTAATTGATAATCATCATTATTGAAATCAGCTGCATCTCCAACAAGTGCTTCCAAAATATCATTCAATGTAATTATTCCTTGAAAAATCCCGTATTCATCAGACACAAAAGCATAATGAACGCCACTTTTTTTGAAATTTTCTAAAGCTTTATACGCCGATGTTTGCTCCATAATGAAAGGCGCATCGGTCATTATTTTTTCCAAATTGAAAGCATCATTATCTATATTTGAAAAGATATTTTTCAGATTTACAACTCCAACAATGTCGTCATAATTTTCGCCATAAACAGGATATACAGAATGTAATTCCTTTATCATAAATTCTTTAACCTGCTCTCTATTTGATGCTAATGGCAAAAAAACCACTGATTGTCTGTGCGTCATTAGCGAATTTACTTTTCGGTCTCCAATGTGAAAAACACGTTCCACAATATCTTGCTCAATTTCCTGAACTTCTCCGCCTTCAGTACCTTCTTTTATGATTGCTTTAATTTCTTCCTCTGTAACTTTTCCGTCGGCAGAAGGCTTAATCATTAATATTTTTAATAAAAATTCGGTTGAAAT
>JBILPJ010000241.1:0-3011 GCA_044373975.1 Flavobacterium sp.
TTTCCCTGCTGTCTATTGTTTTTAAGCACGCTGTCCTCGAAAGTTCTGTCTGAAATAACCCATTCTGCCACTAATTCAAATGCTTTAAAGGGTTGCCATTCTATACCAAATTCATAATCTCTTACAACATAACTCCTAGAGTCTTTCTCAAACTTTTTACCACCATCATAATATTGGAATTTAGCAAACGGATATAAATACTTATGATTTGGCATGTCTAATTTATAATTTAAGGTTACATAACCTCCTTCTAAATCGGAGACATCTACAGTATTACTAAACTTGTTGTATCGTGGCCCTTTCCCAATGTTGTATTCGGTTTGAATTCCAAATGGTTTTGGATATAACACAAAAGTGGCACCAACTCTTTGGTCTAAGGTATTTAATTTGTCAGCCGTTGTTACTCCTGTAGATAGTTCATTAGTAAAAGCCCACTTTCCAGTATAAGCTTGGAGCCCTGGTTCAATGATTTGATTCCCAATAATGAAAGGATATGTTATTCTGGTTACAAGGTGTAAGTTTCGATTGGCTTCTGATTTATTGGCTGTTTGACCATTATAGGCCCCAAAAGCAAATACACCATAATCTCCAGATCCTTTGTATCCATCTTTAATAAGCAAAGCAAAACGTTCCCTTATTTCTGCTGGAGCCCAGTAGAAGAAAACTCCTAAATCACGCTCGTTTGCTGCGGCAGAATTAATAGCATCGTTACGATCAAGAGCTAAACGATTTTGACTTGACTGCATATTTTCAAATCCATAGGGAACTTTACTTTGACCGATTCTAACTCTAAACTCTCTATTTTTGTCAAAAGAAATATCGGCATAGGCGTCTCTAAGTTGCGCAAAATGATTAACTCCAGACGCTGGTGAACTTGCAAAATCTGGTTGTATATAAAAATATACGTTAGGATGGACTTGACCCGAAAATATTATACGAGAACGTCTAATAAAAAAACCATTATTTGATTTTGCATTTGGATCAATTGAGGTTGTACCCCAAGATTTATCACATTGCTCACAGGACACTTTATCGTTTGTAGAAAAAAGTCCGTTGTATCTAATCTGAACATATCCTCTAATAGAAATTTTGTTATACCAATCCCCTTTTTCGGCTTTAGTTTTTTCAATATTTTCTCTTTCAATATTCTTATCATTCTCAGATTGTTTTACTTTAGCAGTAGAATTGATAGAATCTAAAATACGAAAAACTTCATTTTTTATTTCGGTTTTATTATCTTTTTGAGCTTGAGCTGCAAAAGAAAAAAAGAATACAAAAAGCAATACCTTTTTCATTGTAAATTTTACGTTAATTTTGCGCAAACTTACAGAGGTCGTGTTAATTAATTGTTACTTTAACGTTATGATTGTTATTAAAATGTTACCTAAAAAATGGAATGGAAGAGATTGAATATTAATTCAATACTTTTTGAAGGGTAAATGAAAATTTAGAACCTACACCAAATTTACTTTCAACAAATATTTTTTCGTTGTGTGCTTCAATAATATGTTTCACAATAGCTAGTCCTAGTCCTGAGCCACCTTCAGATCTTGCGCCACTTTTATCCACTCGAAAAAAGCGTTCAAACAATCTTGGAATGTTTTGGGCATCAATTCCTTCGCCATTATCAGAGATATTTATTAATACTCGATTATTGATAACGTCCTCAATTCCGATTTCTGTTGAACCACCAATTGTTCCGTATTTAATGGAGTTTTCAATAAGATTGGTCACTACTTGTTGGATTTTGTCATAATTTCCATACACTATAATTGGCTTATTGTATTTGTCATCAAAAGTCATTAAAATATCCTTTTTATTTGCATTCATTTCCAATAAATCCATCACATTTTGAATCAAATGAACGATATCAAAAGGAGCCATTGTAATTTTTTCATCAGACATTTCAAGTTTGGCAATGGTATCTAAGTCTTCCACAATATATACTAATCTTTCTACGCCGTTTAATGCCCTTTCTAAATATTTTTTACGAATGGTTTTATCTTTCAAACCGCTTTCAAGCAAGGTAGAAATATAACCTTGAACAGTGAAAAGTGGGGTTTTAAGTTCATGTGAAATATTACCTAAAAATTCTCTTCGGTATTCTTCACGGATTTTCAATGTTTTGATTTCTAATTTTTTATCGGAAGCAAATTTAGAAACTTCCCGGGTAATTGAATTAATATCGGTAATTGCAGATTTATTTATGATAGTAGTAGATTCTAAAAAAGAAAAATCGTCATAAATTTTTTTGACCTTTTGAAAAATAAAATACTGAACTTTAAATTGTAGTAATAGAAATGAAAATAAGAATACAAAAAAAGCAAAAATTAAGCAAAAAGAAATTGAAAAGTCAAAGTAAATATACGTTAAAAAAACTACTACTCCTGTTGAAAAAAGAGTGATTTGCATAGCTGAATTTAAAGCAAAACGATATGTTTCCCTAGTTTTTTTAATCATCTGTCTTCAAACTTGTAACCAACTCCTTTTATAGTTTTGAAAAATTCATCTCCAATTTTTTCTCTTAACTTTCTAATGTGTACATCGATGGTTCTGCCACCAACGATAACGTCATTTCCCCAAACTTTATCTAATATTTCTTCTCTTTTGAAAACTTTCCCTGGTTTGGAAGCCAACAAATAAAACAATTCAAACTCTTTTCTAGGCAATACAATTTCAATATCGTCTTTAATTATTTTGTATTCTTCTCGATTGATTTCTATTCCACCAACATTCAATGTTTCTGAATTTTGTTCTGTTTCTTTCAATCTTCGCAAAAGCGCTTTGACTTTGCTAACCAATAATTTTGGTTTGATTGGTTTTGTTATATAATCATCTGCGCCAGCGTCAAATCCTGCTACTTGAGAATAATCTTCGCTACGAGCGGTTAAAAAAGTGATAATAACATTACTCAATTCAGGGAGTTTTCTGATAATTTCGCAGGCTTCCATGCCATCCATTTCAGGCATCATTACATCCATAATAATAAGATGAGGGATTTCCTTCTTTGC
>JBILPJ010000240.1:0-3011 GCA_044373975.1 Flavobacterium sp.
CGGTCAGGTCGTTCGCTGCAATCTCTGTTCCACTTCGTTCCACAAAGGATTTCCGCTGCCATCCTTCGCGCAAACCTCCCGATTTAAGAATTAAGATTTTACACGAAAAACCGAATTCACCTTTACAAATAAAAAGCCCTTTTGATCATTTGTAATTATAATAACATTACATTTGGTGATATATAATGCGAAACAAACCTTCGTCAATCTTCTCAAAAACGGTCTTAATTTAGTCCTAAACTGCTTGTAGCGCAAGAACGATAAACATAATTTAAACCAAAAAAAAATGAAAATAAAATCCTTATTAGTCCTGTTAATTTTTAGCTATTCTTGCAATCCAATAATGAAAATAATTTATGGGATTAAAGATCCACAAGTAGAAACTAAAGAATCATTGAATAAATATATGAATTCAATATCAATGAGTTCTGAAAACAGTTTAGTTGTAAACAAAAAAGGTAGATACAATATAGTACTTGAAGATTTCAAAAAAAACATTCCAGAATCAGTTCTTTTTGATTCTACAGGAAAAAGGTTAACATATAAGAAAGAAGAACAAGATTGTAATGCAGGACTTTTCGCTACTATTCCAGAACTAACAATTAACAGTTCACTAAAAGAAGAAAAAGGAAGTGACCTAGAGGAATTTAAAAGCAACTTAATTTATTTGGATAATGAGAAATCTATTGGAAATTTACCTAAAGCAGATTTTTATTTATTTATTAGTTGGGCAAGATTTGTAGGAAAGTCAAATAAAGACCATGTTAAAGTTTGGGAAAAACTTGCAAAAGATAATCCAAATGCTAAAATCATTGTTTTTAAAGTAAATATGGATATACAACAGAGATGGGAATAATAATAAATTGTGTATAATCGATTATACAACCCCCGATATTCAAAGTGTTCTTAAAAAATTGAAAATTCTTAATAGTCGAGATTGCTGTGCGAAGTCTCCCGACTTCTTACCAATAAAGAGAAAAGTAAAATGAAAGATTTTAATGAAAAAATTAGAATCTGAAATAAATTCAGATTGACAAATCAAAAATTAAATTCAGAATGCCTAAAGGTTGATTTGGTTATTCGTTGATTTGTTTATTCTGAAAATCATAAATCATAAATCATAAATCATAAATCTAAAATCGGGATTTGCATGAAGGGTGGCAGCGGAAATCCTCTGTGGAACAAAGTGGAACAGAGATTGCAGCGAACGACCTGACCCGAAGTTTTTACGAAGGGGCATGCCCAAATAAAAAAACCTTTAACCGAAATGCGTTAAAGGCTTTGAATAATTTATTGAAAGGGTTATAAAATGGCTTTAATTTTTTGCCGTTATTTACTTTTTTAACATACTTAATACGTAATTTCATTTAAACATAGGGCATCAATTGAGTCGCTTTTTTTATGAAATAAAGATTGCTAAATTCTCTATTTTTTCAAAATAAATGTTGCAAATTTGCAATTCAAAACTATAAATTATGCCAAAAGTTTCAAATAAAGGAAAACAGATGCCGGAATCGCCAATTCGTAAATTGGTGCCTTATGCTGATATTGCTAAGAAAAAAGGAAATAAAGTATATCATTTGAACATTGGTCAACCTGATATAAAAACTCCAGAAGTGGCAATGAATTCTATTAAAAATCTTGATATTAAGGTTTTAGAATACAGTCATTCTGCGGGATTTGAAAGCTATAGAACGAAGTTGTCCGAGTATTATAAAAAGACAGGTTTGCCAATTGAGGTTGCCGATATTATTATTACTACGGGTGGATCTGAAGCGTTGCTTTTTGCTATGGGAAGTACGATGGATTATGGCGATGAGATAATTATTCCGGAACCTTTTTATGCTAATTACAATGGTTTTTCGACTGCTTCTGGCGTGAAAGTTGTGCCTGTTATTTCAACTATTGAAACGGGTTTTGCTTTGCCACCGATTGCAGATTTCGAGAAATTAATTACGCCAAGAACCAAAGCGATTTTGATTTGTAATCCTGGAAATCCTACTGGATATTTGTATTCAAAAGAGGAAATTATGCAACTTGCCGAATTGGTAAAAAAGCACGATTTGTTTTTGATTGCTGATGAAGTGTATCGAGAATTTACATACGATGGTGATGTTCATTATTCGGTGATGAATATTCCTGGATTGGAAGAAAATGCGATTATGATTGATTCTGTTTCCAAAAGATACAGTATGTGTGGCGCAAGAATTGGTTGTATTGTGTCGAAAAATAAGGAATTGATGGCAACTGCAATGAAATTTGCACAAGCGAGATTGAGTCCGCCAACATTTGCTCAAATTGCGAGTGAAGCGGCTTTGGACACGCCACAAAGTTATTTTGACGAGGTAATTACTGAATATAGAGATCGAAGAGATACGTTGATTACAGAATTGAATAAAATTGAAGGTGTGAAAGTCGGCAAGCCGAAAGGTGCTTTTTATTGTATTGCACAATTGCCGATTGACAATGCAGATACTTTTGCACAATGGATGTTGGAATCGTATGATTTGAACAAAGAAACAGTAATGGTTGCGCCTGCTGCCGGATTTTATTCTACTCCTGGCGTTGGTTTGAACGAGGTTCGAATTGCTTATGTTTTGAAAAAATCGGACTTAATTCGTTCTGTAGAAATATTGAAAGATGCCATTTCGGTTTATAATTCTATCGACAAGAAATAGAAAATTACAACAATTATACCGACTATGTATTCAATATAGTCCAATAAAAATCGGACTATTTTCATACTATATCGGTATTAAACCACTTGATTTTAGACCATTTTAAAATACATAAGGTTTTAAAACGAGGGAGCAGTACTATTGCTCCCTTTTTTTTGTGAAGTCAATAAAATGTCCTTGAATTCAATATTTGCTTTAATAGTTACAGTTTCCGCAATTTTATACTGAACAATTTTGGGGATTTTAATACCGAAATCGCTGGTATTGACTTTGAAATTGGTTGCTATTTGTAATCCATTTTGTATTTTTTGAATTGTTGTAATAGTTGAAATA
>JBILPJ010000078.1:0-9995 GCA_044373975.1 Flavobacterium sp.
CTAAATAAGAAACAAAAGACGTTCCTTTTTAAAATAGGAGCTTGACTAAGATTCTGAAATAATTATTTTAGGATCTTAAAGCTCTAAATTACAAATAAAACAATCACTACTAATGGTTTTATTTGAAACAAAAAGACTAAGTGTATGAGACTTTTTGAATAACCTAAATTTTCTAAAAAAAATTTTAATTTGTACTTTATACCAATTGTAATTATTGATTAGTCCAATCGGTATGGTATAATGCAGCAGTATATTTATTTGTCCAATTTTAATTGGACTAATTTGAAATAACAAGCGGAAGTAGTAGGAAATCTGTTAATTATTTTATGCTTGAAAAATGGTAAACGGTGTATGTTTCATATTTTTCACCAGGCTTTAGTATAAGTGTTGGAAATGATTTTTGATTTGGAGTAGTATAGTCTTGGGTTTCTAGGGCAAACGATTCTCTAAAGTGAAGTGGCCTTCCCATTTTTCCAACATCGGTTCCTTTAAAGAAATTGGCACTAAAAAAATGCACTCCAAAATTATTGGTCAAAACTTCTAATTTACGACCGCTTTTCGGATCGACAACCGTTGCCGCTAAAACAATTTTATTATACTTTTTTTTCTTTAAAACATAACTTTGATCATAACCGCCAGCTATTTTCAATTGTTCGTTAGCATTTTCTAAAATGATGTCTTTACCAATGGATTTTCCTTTTCTAAAATCAAATGGGGTTCCTTTAACATTTAGAATTTCACCTGTTTTAATTTTGTCGGGATTCACGGCGCAAAAATAATTGGACGGAATCGTTAGGATATGGTCTAAAATAGATCCATTCCCTTCGCCAGAAAGGTTAAAAAAAGCATGATTGGTCAAATTTACAATGGTTGTTTTATCAGTTGTTGCCGATAATTTCAAGGTCAGTTCATTATTTGAAGTCAACTGATACGTAGCTTCTACTTTTAAAGTCCCTGGATATCCCATTTCTCCATCAACAGAAATATAAGACAATACAAGGGAACTATCTGTAACCGTTTTTACCTCCCAAACTTGATTATGAAATCCTTTTAATCCTCCGTGTTGGTGATTGGCTCCACTATTTACAGGAAGGGAATACGTTTTACCATCCATTTCAAAGGTTCCCTTCGCAATTCTTCCGATTACCCTTCCAACAATTGCGCCATGATACACGCCAGTTGCCTTTAAATAATCGTCAATACTTTTGAAGCCCAAAACTACATCGGCCTTTTGACCGTTTTTGTCTGGAGCGCAAAGACTAACAATACGGCCGCCATAATTAGTTATGGCGGCCGTTAGATTTCCTTTTTTTAGAAGAAACAAACCCACTTGTTTTCCATCAATTACTTTATTAAAGTTTTCTGGATTCAGTGTAGCGCATTCGCTATTGTTTAAGTTACTTTGACTGATAGCTTTAGAACAAATGAATAGCGTAATTAATACAAAAAAAACAGTTAGTTTTTTCATTGTTATTTTAATTCAATTTTTTCTACATTTTTATAACTGTTCCCTCGAATCAATTCGAAATTTTTCATCAATTCTTTCAATTTTTTGGGTTGGGCTTTGGCAAGATTATTTTTTTGACCGATATCCTTTTTTAAATTATACAATTGATACTCTTTGTCATTTCCCATTTCAATATTAACTTCTTCCAGAATTGCATCGCCAGAATAAGGCGGAATCATCATCCAATCTCCTTGACGAAAAGCCGTTTTAGTGTTGGCTTCAATAACCAAGTTCTTTCTTCCTTTAGCGCTTTTACCCGTAAAAACATCTAAAAGTTCCTGACTGTCTGTACCTTTAACGTCAATATTGACCAACTTGGCTATGGATTCCAATAAGTCTATTTGGCACACCAAAGCATCTGAAACTAGAGGCTTAATTTGACCTTTCCAATAGGTAAAAAATGGCACTCGTGTACCAGCTTCCAACAAACTGTATTTTCCACCCCGCAAAGGACCGTTCGGTTTATGATTACCCAGTTTTTCAACAGCGTCATCATAATAGCCATCGTTCAAAACTGGCCCATTATCGCTTGAAAACATAATTAAGGTATTGTCTAAAACGCCTTCTTCTTTTAAAGTTTTTATTATTTCGCCCACGCAATAATCCGCTTCCAAAATAACATCTCCACGAGGTCCCATGCCTGATTTTCCAACAAATCTAGGGTTAGGAGTACGAGGAACATGGGGCTGATTTAAAGCATAATACAGAAAAAATGGATTCTCTTTATGGCTTTTCACATAGGTTTGTGCTTTTTCTAAAAAATGATCCGCTAAATCAACATCACTCCAATTGGCACTGGCTCCACCAGATACATAACCAATTCTAGGAATACCATTTACAATAGAACTATTATGACCATGATGCCATTTCATAGAGAGCAATTCAGGATTTTCTTTCCCTGTGGGTTGACCGGGGAAATTTTTGTCGTAATTAACAACAATAGGATCCTTACTGTCTAGATTTACTACTTTACCATTATCAATATAAATAGTAGGAACTCTATCTTGTGTGGCGGCCATAATATAAGAATAGTCGAAACCTACATCATTAGGTCCTGCATCTAATTGTTGATTCCAATCAACAATTCCTGTTCCTAAACCTAAATGCCACTTGCCTACAACGGCAGTTTGGTATCCTTTTTCTTTTAACATTTTAGGAATGGTTAATTGTTCTTTCCCAATCAATAACGGGGCGGAACCTGGAAGTATTTTGGCGTCTTTATTCCGCCAAGGATAAACACCGGTGAGCAGACCATATCGACTTGGTGTGCAAGTTGCTGAAGTGGCATATCCATTTGTAAATCGAACTCCCCCATTGGCTAAAGCATCAATATTGGGCGTTTTTATTGCGGTTGCTCCATAACAGCTTAAATCTCCATATCCTAAATCGTCTAAATAAATGAAAACAATATTTGGTTTTACTGTTTTATTATTCGTTTGACTGCTACTTTTTAAACTAACTGTAAAAGCTAAAAAGCTAAAAACTATATATTTGATTTTCATTGGTTAATGGGTTTTTACTTTTGCTTTTTTTGCTTTTTTCACTAAAGGAAAAATTTCAGACTCTACTCTGGCGGTTTGAGCTAGTTTTACAAACTCTGCTTTAAGCTCTGGCATGGTTTCAGCTAAATTATTTTTTTCAAAAGGATCTTGGGCAAGATTATAAATTTCAATATTTTGTTTTTGGCTTGTCTTATCGTAAACAAAATCTGCCTTCATATCGCCTTTTCTGATGGCCTGACTTTGGCTTCGTTCCCAATACAGATAATCGTGTTGTTTTTGCTTATCCGTTTTTCCTAATAGTGTAGGTAAATATGAAATTCCGTCAATATTCTCTGGTGTTTTCGCCTTTACAATCTCGGCACAAGTAGGCAAGAAATCCCAAAAAGCGGAGATATGATTACTACTGCTTCCAGGAATAATTTTCCCTTTCCAAAAAGCAATTAAGGGGCTTTTTATTCCACCTTCATAGACTTCGGATTTTCTTCCTCTTAAATCTCCGCCAGTACGCAGAAAACTATCTTCTTCCTTAGTAAGTGCCGATCCATTATCGCTTGCAAAAATGATTAAGGTATCATCCAATAGATTCAGTTCTTTTAATTTTGCCACAATTTCACCTACTTCTTGATCTAATCTCGACGTTAATGAAGCATATTTAGGAACGCTGAAATCTTCAGAATGAGCATCTCCTATGGGAAATCCTGTTTTTTTAGCATAATATTCTAAGGTTTTATCATCGGGTTGGTGATAGGGATTATGAGGTAAAGTAGGGCAAAAATAAAGGAAGAAAGGCTTGTTTTTATTGGCTTCAACAAACTCTAATGCTCTATCTTTAATAATATCTGCGCTATAAGCAGAATAGGGAGTGTCTATATTTGCATTTAATTCTACAAGGTCATTTTTACGCAAATAGGAAGTGAAATAATTATGGGCATGAATCTGACCATTATAACCATAAAATTGGTCAAAACCCTGATTGTTTGGAGATCCTTCTGATGCTGGATAACCAAGTCCCCATTTCCCAAAAGCTCCTGTAGTATATCCTGCAGTCTTCAAGATTTCAGCAACCGTGATTTCAGCTGCTGGAATGGGTTCATTTCCTTCATAAGGAAGTGGTTTATTGTCTCTTATATGAGCATGACCTGTATGTTTTCCTGTCATTAATGTCCCTCTCGAAGGAGCGCAAATATTAGACCCACAATAATGATTGGAGAACTTCATTCCCTCTTTTGCCAATTGATCAATGTTTGGGGTTTCGATTATTTTACCGCCATAACTCCCCAATTCATTGTACCCCATATCATCGGCTAAAATGAAAACAATATTGGGCTTTTTATTGGTTTTTTTTTCTTGGGCCTGTATCCCAAATGCAGCTAGTAGGATTGCAAAAGCCAGTATGTTTTTTGTATTCATTTTTGTCTCTATATTTAAATTAATTTTCTCCATCTTTTTCAACAAAACCTGTAGGTATTGGAACTGTTTTTTTTCCGAATTTTTCGAAAAACTTGTCAAACATACTATAATATTTGTCTTTATAAAGTTTTTTGATTTTTTCCTCACGAATCTGTGGATAGTAATCAAAAACGTCTCCTTTACCAAGTACTCTAGGGTCTTTTTGTTTTTTTAAATCCTTTTCCATCTTCGTTTTTAACTCCTTAATTAAGGACGCATATTGGGGGTCGGATGCGATATTGTTGACACAATCTGGATCTTTTTCTAGATCAAAGAGTTCATCAGCAGGGCGTTTGCCAAAAGCTAACTTAAAATAATTATAATCTTTATCCCCTTCTTTTAAACCCGTCAGATAGTTTTTTGTTGGTGAATCATCGCAATTATTATAGTTAAATTCTGGATCTCCAACAGGCCATCTGTTCGGTTTATAATTGTGGGAGTATAGATATTTATCGGTTCTAATTGCCCTAACTGGATAACTAACAGCAATTTGATCCCCGTCTCTAGTGCCATTATCGTGACGCTCTTTTCCAATTAGTGAATACGATCTCTTGGCATCGATTCGCCCTGATTTTTCAGATACTAACGCATCTAGAAAACTTTTTCCCGTCATTTGCTTGTCTGGTTTTAGCCCAGCTGCTTCCATTAGGGTTGGGGCTACATCGGGAAAGTTTATAAAATCGGTCACTACTCTTCCTGGAATTATTTTGTCGCCCCATCGAACTACAAAAGCTTCATGAAAATCTTCATCATAAATTTGCCCTTTTACATACGGGAAAGGCATTCCTTGATCTGAGGTGGCAATAATAATGGTATTGTCAAGCAAACCTCGCTTTTCTAGAGAAGCCAATGCTAAACCAATTTGACGATCGTGGTACTCCACTTCTACACCATAATCAGCCAAATCACCACGAACTAATTCATTGTCAGGAAAAAAGGCTTGAACCGTAATTTTACTCAAATCTTTATTCTCCTTTTTATAAGAATCTTTTTCGTATTTACGGTGTGCCTCATGGGTTCCAAACCAAAAACAGAATGGCTTTTCCGAATCTCTTTTGGTTAAAAATGCCTCGAAGTTAGATGCATAATCTTTTTTACTTATCCCTTTATAAGGAGGAACAAGTGATATCTCATTGTATTCCCAACCAGCAGGATTGTGTTCTCCGTAATATACTCCAGGTCCCCAACCTTTGCCAGTATATCCTATTGCATATCCGCTTTCTTCTAATAATTTAGGATAAAATTTCCATTTTGGAGGTATAACAGGAATGTGATTTGCAGCCTCTTCCAATTGCCAAGAATATCTTCCAGTTAAGAAACAAGCTCTAGATGGGGAACATTTTGGATTGCAAACATAGGCATTGGTAAAAAGCGCTCCTTCATTTGCAATTCGATCAAAATTGGGTGTTTTTATATATTTGGAACCATACACTCCCATACTATTTCGGGAGATGTCGTCCCCCATAATAACAAGAATATTTGGGCGCTTATTTTGAGCAGATCCTTCAATCGAATGGAAAAAACTTAATGTTAATAAGAAGGAAGAGGTCAATAAATAAAAACTTTTTTTCATTTTTTTAGATTTATGGTAGTATGTTAATTTATTTTCGTTGAATATTTACTTCAATGCCGTTAAAAATGTCATCGATTGAATCTGTATTTACCAACACAAAGTCGGACTCCATTTTTCCACTATGGTTTAACTGCATGTCGGCAACCTCAACTGTTACCGATTTCCACTGGTTATCGCCCTTCCCTTTTATCTCAAGAGCCGTTTTCATTACTTTTCCCTTGTTGTATTGTAATGCCCAAGTGGAACCTGCATTTTTATCCAGCCAAGTGATGGTAAATTTTAAACTTTTAGGTTTTGAAGTGGCAAACACCTCATCATCAAACTTAAAAAACATGGTATTTTTCCCTGTTGCATTTTCAAAAGAACGAGCAAAACGGTCGTATTTAGAAGAGTTTTTGTCAATTTCACCTCTAATCCTGAAAAGACCAATAGAAGTTTCGTCGGGTTTAATTTGATACAAGAAACGTTCAAAATTTCCTTCTGCAATGTCCCATCCAGCATCATTGTATCCCTTTTGTCTCTCTCGCTGATCCACTTGACCTATAGCAGCTAATTCTAAATCATCCATTTTTGCTCCTCTTGAGGCATAGGCATTACAAATGTTAGTATAGCGTTCCAAGTTTTTCACTTTTGCTTTTCCGAATTTTTTCTCAGGGAATTTTATCGTGTCGGCAGCATTTAGACCTTCGTGAAAAACAGAAAAGACTGTTGTGGCAGAAGCTGGATAAACCTGTTGTGCATATTTATTGTACATTTTAAAAATGTCTCTAATTTCTTTGTGTTCCAATGCATATTTAATGGCACTTTTAGAGCAATTATAAGACGACAATCCCGTGTTAATTCCGCTTAGGGCTGACCAATAAAAAGCCAATTCTGTATTAATAGTAAATATTTCTTTTCTCCAAGATTCATCCATTTCAGAAGCGGAGAACAGTTTCATCCCTTTCGGATTAATAAGATAAGGCGTCCATTGCTCTTTGAATGATTGTTCGCCAGTTAAATGATGCCCTCTATTGTAGGCTCCTCCTTTTATACCAAATCCAATTTTAGGGTCGATAGTTTTCATAACCCAATTGTTAGCTATAGGATGTTTTGTAGGATCAACATTATTAAATGTTAAAACAATTTGTCGGTCAGACACATCATTAAAATACTTTTTAAATTGCTCGAATGCCTCTAAACGATAATCCTCCCATACCTTTTTTTTGTCAATGGCAAATTTTTCATCTATAGGTTCTCCTTTGTAGGGTTCTTCGTCACCCGTAGCGCCTGTTTTTACTTGTACAAAGGCAATACAATCAAATTTATTTTTAGGCTGACTTCTCAAAAAAAGCGAGAATTGTTTAATCAGTTCAAAATAATATTTTTTATGATTTTCATTTAAATAATACGGGTAATTGCCAAATTTTTTAGCGTGCTTTTCAGGCTTATGACTTTTTACTTTAACCAATGGAACTCCGTTATCATAGAGCCATAAAGGAGAATTTGGCCCTACATTAATGCTTATTTTTACTATTTTATGGTGTTTTGCGGCTATATCTAAAACCTCTTGAAACTTAGAAAAATCAAATTTGCCTGGCCCCTTAGATTGCACTTCCGCCCATGTGGCTGACACTTCTATACCCATAACAAAGTCGGCCTTTGGATCTGAATAATCATCAATTCCACCTCCACGATCCCAAACTCCATAAGAAGTAATAGGTATTGATTGTGAATGTGATTTTGTAATAAAAAATAGAACAAAGCCAAGTAAGGCGATGTATTTATATGGAGCTTTCATAATCATTTTTTAAATTTGCTTAGAAATAGTGTTAAAAATCAAAATTAAATCTTATTTCATTCTAGTAAAGAGTCAATTTTGTTCAATAAGTATGCAATTTTGTTTCATCTTAAAAAAAATCTGTGAGTAGTTCAAGGTTTTCATTCCTATTTTTAGAGGACTTCATTTTTGGAAATACTGATTTAGCTTGGAGTTAAAGTTAAGAGAAAAAACTTAATTTTAAAACATTAAACGTGAAACAAAAATAGAACTCAAAAACCAGAGGTTAGCTCATTAAAAAAGAACATCCTAATTGCAAATAAATTAGAATGTTCTCTTTGTTAATCAATAGTACTATTTCCTAATAAAAAATAAAATTATTATTCTTTAATAAATTGTTTTGCAATTACACTACCGTTTTCTTGAACCACTTTAACGATGTAAGCTCCTTTTCCTAAAGTTGCAACATTCACAACTGAAGCATTGTTGTTGGATGCTACTTTTTTACCTAGCAAATCATATACTTCAATATTTGCGATTTGACTAGACGAACTGATATTCAAAACCTCTTTTGCAGGATTTGGATATAATGAAATTGAATTGTTAGTATTTCCAAAATCAGCAGTACCTAAAGCTGAAGGAATAACATTATCAAAAACAATAGAATCAATATATACAAAATTAATAAGATCTAGAAGCGCACCTTCTGTTCCAACTAATACCCAATTAGGGGGAGTTGAAGCAGCTGTAGTAGCTATTATATCAGCTCTTGGAGCGTTTGCAGTATTTATACCAGTTAAGTTTTTGTACGTGCTATTTGAAGAAATAACTTGATCATCTATTCCAAAAGTTTGTGCCGCTGACCAAGTGTCCTTAACAGCAAAGTTTAATTCTGGAAATTGAGACCCACTATCCCAAGTACTTAAATCAAAATCATAGGTTTTATAATCCGTATCAGAAAAAGTATAGGTTTGAATTGGATTAAAAGTAGTTCCTACACCAAGAACTTTTCCATTTAATTGAAATAATGTATTGGTTGAGGTGTTTTTTAATGTAACGTGTGCATACTTATTTGCCCCTTCAACATGGTAAAGTAATGATGATAAAGTTACTTTGGCATTGTTAGGGGAAGCAGTTGTGCAGTTAATTTTTAAAGTTGCTCTTGGAGAATCGGTTGCTTGTACAGCCAATGATCTTGTAAGAATAGTAAAACCTTCGGTTGTTGAGTCAAAATCAAATGTATTTTTCATTGTTGTTGGCACAGTTACTATGCTCCTAATATAATCAATAGAAATCGTTTCACCTGAACCCACATATTGATAGCTACCCGTAACAGGCTTACCAGTAATAGTAACGATATTTACGGTTCCTGTCCAAGTAGTAATATCGACATAATAGGTTTTATAACTGGTGTCTACTTTTGATATAGTTATATTCTGATAGGGAGCAACGGCTGGGTTTACTGGTGCAAATCTTAATTGATCAGTTGTACTGTTATTTTTTAACCTTATTTCTAAATAATTATTTGCATCAGCATTAATACCTGCTGTTGCAGTTGCAATTATAGGGTTGCCATTTTGATTCATGGTTAAAACTAAATCAGTACCATTTCCAGCTAAAGTGTTTGAAGTTGTCCCTAGAATAGTAAAACCATCAGTAGCTCCTGGTGAGTTAAACTCTTGTGCAAAAATCAATAAAGGAAGGATTAATAATAGATAAGTAATTTTTGTTTTCATAATATTTTTTTTAAAGTTATTTATTGTGTAAAATTAGACGAAAATCCCAAATTAGTCTTGGCGAAAAAGTGTCATTCATGAGGCTAATTTGGTTCAATTGTGATTTAAAACAAGAGGCTTGCTACTGCCCGTGGCGCTGATACTATTTTGGATGACTGAATAGATAACAAGGCAATAATAAGTTTATTTAAATAAAAAAAGTTTAAATTGCACTCGAAATTTAATTCAAAAATAGTACACTAATCAGTACACAAACCGTGCGCCATTTTTATAGAAATCATCTTTTTTAGTAAATAAAAAGGGTTAAAATCGAGTAAAACTCAATTCATAACTCTGAGGTCACAGGTTCAACTCCCATCCTCGCTACAAAATTAACCCCTTAATATTCAATTTATTAATGGTTTTTATAGGTTTTTATTGAAAAAAAATAAGAATTTGCTTAATTGAGGAAAACTTAACTAATAGTTAT
>JBILPJ010000079.1:0-9947 GCA_044373975.1 Flavobacterium sp.
AAAAAGAAGTGAGAATGGGTTTTCTTCGTCAAGATATTGATTTTGAACAAGGAAGAACCGTTCTTGAAGAAGCCTATGAAGCATTTACAGATATTAAAATTGTAGAAAAAAAGCTGGAGCAAATTAATCATTTGTTGGTTACAAGAACTGATTATGAAAGTGAAGAATACAGCCAAATCATTGAAGATTTATCGGATTATACGCACCGTTTTGATTTATTAGGCGGTTATAATTATGTTGGTGATACCGAAAAAATCCTTCTTGGTTTAGGTTTCAAAAGGGAAGTATTCAACAATCAAACGGAAACTTTTTCTGGAGGATGGAGAATGCGTATCGAATTAGCCAAATTATTATTGCAAGCAAATGACGTTTTGCTTTTAGATGAGCCAACGAATCACTTGGACATTGAAAGTATCATTTGGTTGGAAAGTTTCCTTAGAAATTATGCTGGCGTTGTCGTAATTGTTTCGCACGATAAAATGTTTTTGGATAATGTAACGAACAGAACCATCGAAATTTCTCTTGGAAAAGCGTACGATTTCAATAAACCTTATTCTGAATATTTAGAATTACGCCACGAAATTCGCGAAAAACAATTGGCAACACAGAAAAATCAAGCTAAGAAAATTGAAGAAACAGAACGATTAATCGAAAAATTTCGTGCCAAAGCTTCCAAAGCTTCTATGGCGCAATCGCTCATCAAAAAACTCGATAAGGTAGAACGAATTGAAGTCGATGAAGACGATAATTCGGTAATGAATATTTCTTTTCCAGTTTCAAAAGTT
Organism: Flavobacterium sp.; assembly: GCA_044373975.1. GTDB lineage: Bacteria > Bacteroidota > Bacteroidia > Flavobacteriales > Flavobacteriaceae > Flavobacterium. The sequence continues at coordinate 786 of JBILPJ010000079.1, forward strand.
CCTGGAAAAGTAGTTATTGAAGCCGAGAAAGTAACCAAAAGTTATGGCGACAACACCATTCTAAAAGACATCACTTTATTGGTTGAACGTGGAAGCAAAATTGCATTTGTGGGTCAAAATGGTCAAGGAAAATCTACTTTTATCAAAGCAATTGTCAACGAATTTGAATTTCAAGGAAGTATAAAATTAGGTCATAATGTTCAAGTTGGGTATTTTGCACAAAATCAAGCCGAGTATTTGGATGGCGAAATAACCTTGTTACAAACGATGGAAGATGCGGCAACCGACACCAATCGTTCCAAAGTTCGCGATATGTTAGGGTCGTTTTTATTTCGTGGCGATGACGTTGAAAAAAAGGTAAAAGTCCTTTCTGGAGGCGAAAGAAATCGTCTGGCGCTTTGCAAATTATTGTTGCAACCCATCAATGTTTTGGTTATGGATGAGCCTACAAATCACTTGGATATCAAGTCTAAAAACGTCCTAAAAGCCGCTTTGCAAAAATACGAAGGGACGCTTTTACTCGTTTCTCACGACAGGGATTTCCTTCAAGGAATGTCCAATTTGGTGTATGAATTCAAAGACCAAAAAATCAAGGAATATTTAGGCGATGTCAACTATTTCTTGGAGCAACGAAACTTGGAGAATATGCGGGAAGTCGAGAAAAAAGATGCCATAAAACAAGCCGCACCAAAAGATAATAACAAAGCTTCCTACGAAGATCAAAAGAAAAACAAAGCGGTTTACAATCGTTTGAGCAAAATTGAAAGTCAAATCAAGCAATTGGAAAAAGACATTCAAAACGATGATAAAATGGTAGCTTCCAACTATGATAAACACGCCGAAAACGCTTCGTTTTTTATGGCATATAACAAAAAGAAAGCCGAATTAGAAAAGCTTCTTTTTGATTGGGAAGTCGTTCAGGAAGAAATCGATAATTTATAGTTTCAGGAGCTATTTCCAGCTTTCCGTTCCAAGTCCTCATTCAAAAAGGTGTTTTTCTAAGCCGAAAAAGTAGCTTCCTGCGGTCGCTCTTTTTCGCCAAGAAAAACTACCTTTTTTCATTCCGGGCTTTCCACTTCAATCTGGGCTAAAAAAAAGTTAATTCGGTTATTCGTTAATTCGGTTATTTGTTTAATCGTTAATTTGTTAATTCGTTTAATCGTTTATTCGTTTAATCGTTTATTTGTTTAATCGTTATTTTGTTTAATCGTTAATTCGGCTATACGGTTATCAGTGAAAATCCGTTTAATCCGTTTAAATCCGTTGCAAAAAATCCTAACCCAGCCCTGTCATTGCGAGGCACGAAGCAATCAAAAGGAATGAGTGACTGGAGGGGAAGTTGCTGGCGGGATATCCCGAGCCGTCTTGGTTTGCACGTGTTAGTGTCTCGACTAGTGGCTTTCCCAACGGACTGAAGTCCGTTGTTACCATATACGCCATCCATACGGGACTCTCTCACCACGTGCAAGAGCCATCGGCTCGGCGCATATAGTAACCCAATGCTTTAGCTTTGGGGATAGCCTACACAGATAGCCTACACAAATAACCTACTGCTACCATCACGCCACTTGCCAGAACCATCGGTTCGACCCATATTAATACAAATCCACACTATCTAAGGCTATTACGTCAAATTTGACGTTAAGGCACGTCAAATTTGGCATTAGATACGTCAAATTTGGCGTCAAAAACGTCAAATTTGACGTCAAGGCACGTCAAATTTGGTGTCAGGCACGTCAAATTTGGCGTCAGGCACGTCAAATTTGGCATCAAGGTACGTCAAATTTGACGTCAGGCACGTTAAATTTGACGTCAGGCACGTCAAATTTGGCGTCAGGCACGTCAAATTTGGCATCAAGCACGTTAAATTACGTTTTATTTAAAAGGATTGCGTTCCGTCCAAATCATTTCAGGTTCAAAATAACGGAATAATCTTCCGATAAATAAATTGATAAACCAATTGCTGTGTTGCATCAATCCATACATTTTTTCGGGTTTGGCACCCACCGAACTTTTAATTTCTAAAGCGGTTCTCGCAAATACAATTCGATTGAATCCTTTATTAATCGAATAGCCAATCATATCATAAAGCATATTCAAATACAACATTTTCTCTCGTTGGCATTTTTCATCATAACCCAAAAAATAGGTATCAATATCGTTGCCGTTTTTTATTAAGGTGTTGAAACCAATCAAAGTTTCCCCGTTAAAATATCCGTAAAAAAGAAATTTTTCTTTCAATGCTTTTTTGAAAATCCCAAAATGATTCTCGGGTAAGAAAAATGTATTGAAAGGAGCATTTTTGGCAACATCCATATACAATTCAAAAATTCTGTCTTTATAATTCGCAATATCTTCTAAAGATAATTTCCGTTTTGTAATCCCTTCCGCTTTTTTTCGTGCTCTTTTATATTGGTCACGGTATTTTTTGGTCAAATCTAACGTATAATCGTCAAAAGAATGCCAATGCTTTTTTATCTCAAAAAGCATATTGGGTTGCGTCGAAAATTTAAAATAGGAATGAAATTCTGGAAGGTCAAATAACGAAATTTGCATTTCAGAGAAATCCTTGAAAATGATTAAATGTACTCTATTTCCCTCTTTCTGAATTTGTAATTTAAGCGCTTCAACAGCAATATGTAAAGCAATTAACACATCTGAAACCAATACATTTTCAGAAAAACAAAAGGCGTTTTGCCCCGTTAAAGTGTTGTTTCCAACGATTAAAATATTAGAACTAAATTTTTTAAAAGTAAAATTACGAACTTCTGTTTTTATACAATGGTCTCTTTCTCCATAAGAACTTACAGCACTTAAATCGATGAATTGTGTCAAAGCAATGCCAACTAATTCTTCATTTTGAAACAAGCCAATAAAATTACATTTCATATTTTTTGGTGACGAAACCTCTAAAATGTGCAAATATTCCGTGGATAGAAAAACATTTTTCACCGAAAACGAATCCCAATTTGAAGGAAATTCTGAAGTCGAAGAATAGATTTTGTAAGTTATACTTGTGTTCAAACGATGGCAAATTAATAGTTGTCTAAAATACTATTTAAAGTTAAAGTAGAAAACTATTCGGCAATTTTTAACTAATTTTATCAAAATGTTTAGCTATGACAAAATATAATGCGGTAGAAGCAGCGCCATTGCTTTTAAATTTAAATGATTGGCACTTTAATTCAGATGGAATTGAGAAAAAATTTCAGTTTAAGAATTTCACTGAAGCACTTGGATTTATCGTAAAAGTAGGCGTAATTTCTGAAAAAATTAACCACCATCCAGAATTATTTAACGTTTACAATAAAGTAAACATCCGTTTAACTACGCACGATGCAGACGGAGTAACAGATAAAGATATTATGTTGGCTTCTGAAATTGATCGGTTGTTATAGTTTTTTTTATCCATTAAAACGCTATTCCAAACCAATAAGAATTGTTCTGAATACCACAAACTTCCACATAAGAATCTGTGAAAATTTGTGTCATCTGTGTTTTAAAACTACTTCATTTACTTTGTCTAGCAAAAGTTTATTATAATAATTTTTAACGTGTCAATTCTAAAATAGGAATTTCAATTCCAATTATTTCGGTTTTATAAAAATGAAGCAGGTGATTTATGGTAGCTTTACTTTTTTCAAAGTAATTTACATTTGAAAATAATTCTTCATAATAGGAAATCCCATCCAACAAATTGTTTTTGAAAGCATTTAATTTCTTGATTTGTGCAGCAGTAATTTCATTTGAAATGTCTAAAATCTCCTTTTTTAAATAGTCAACGTACATTATCAATTCTTTTACAAACATATTCGGACGATGCGTATTTTGCAGCACATTTGCATTTCCATAAATATGTTGTATCATTTTTGAAAGCGAAACCTCTTGGTCAAAATAAGCCATATTTGGACCAGGACAAATGATAACTCCTTGCGCTTGCCCTTTTATTTTAATGTCATTTTCTAAATAAGAAGCATTTGCCAAACCTACACAAAGACACGCTTTTTCAGTTATACTTAAGCTCTTTTTTTTAAAATTTTCTTCAGATAATGTATGTTTTTGTTCTTCTAATTCTGCCAATTTAATGTCTTGGTATTTTTTTGAAGAAGTACAAATTCCTTTGGCGTCTAATTCTTTGCTTAGTGCTAAAAAACGTTTTGGACAAGAACTTCCAGCTTTACTTTCGGTAATTCTTTTTTGCTTGAATTGTTCATTGGTTGTGCCTCGCAATGTATTGAAAGGAATTCCCAACGGAGAAATATGACTCAAATATAAATCCTCTTCTTTGGCTTTTATCAATAATTCTCGTGTTGCTTTGTCCACCGATGTTGCTTCTGGAACCAATAAAAAAGGTGTTCCCCAACCCACAGAATCTACTTGATAATGGTCTAATAAAAACTCGTGTTCTTCTGAAGTTCCAACGCCTCCTTGTACTGTTATTTTCAAATGCAATGGTTTTTCAGGAACGTGCATTTCCTTTTGTGCCAATGCTTTTACCATTAATTCATAAGCGGATTGAATTAATTGGTCTTTTTTAGATTTGAATTCTTCTAATATAGGACCTAATAAAAAGCCATCGGTTGCAAATGCATGTCCGCCACAATTCAAACCAGATTCTATTCTGTATTCCGAAACCCAAAGTCCTTTTTTAGCTAAAAAATTCCCTTGAATCATAGCCGATCGAAAATCACTAACTTTTAAAGTAATTTTCTTCTTTAAATGATTGTTTAAATCAGGAAAAAAGCTAGTAAAATTTTCAAAATAACTATATAATCTTGGATTCATTCCAGCCGAAAGAACCACCGAAGACTCTAAATTACTATTTACAAATCCTCGAAGTGCCGCATGCGCATCATTGAATTCAATAGGCAATTGTTCGTCTTTCTCAAAATTATCTTTGTCTAATTTGGTCATAATATTGACGTCAATATCTCCAGGATAAAGATTGGTTTCAATATAGTGTTTTACATTTTCCTTCAATTCAAATCCGTTTTCCAAAAGGTTTTCCAAGCCTCTTTTTATTTCAGATTTGTTAGGCAAAATGGCGATATAATTTTCTAATGCTGTTTTGCTTTCGGCTATTTCAGCTTTGTAATTTTCAAATTTTTCTTTTACAATTTTGTCAACTAAATTCAAATACGAAGTAATTCTAAGAGCTCTATAATCATGAATTTTTTGAGTAATTTCGTGATATGGAATTTCAAATTTGGCACTATAAAAAGCATTCATTTTTTCAATTAAATCATCATCCATAATTGAAATAACTGATGAAATCCCGTATTTTCCTACTCGAATTGGGCTGTCAATTGTGTATGCAAGTCCCATCACAGGAATATTAAAAGTATGTAATTGTTTTGCTGTGGTCATAATTATAAAATATAATAAAACAAGCCACAAAATTGACGCTTTTTGCGTGATTAAAAACTGATAATTATCATAAAGCTATATTTTAAAGGGTGGTTTAAATTAAGTTGAATATAATTTATAACGAATTGTTACTTTCATTTTCATTCAAAAAAAAGCTCCAGATTTCTCTGAAACTTTTAATTATTGCTTACTCAAAAAAAATCTTCAATAATTTGCTTGTAGATTTTGATAAGTTTTTAATGTTTTTTGAAGGTGTAAATACATCATAATTTCAAAAACTACTTACTTTTTTAATGAAACTGCATTCTCCTTAACAATTATCTCTAAAGGAATGTAATTCGTTATTTCAATTTCTTCCTTCAAAACTAATTTTTTATACAGATGGTTAATTCCTAAATAACCTTGTTCTTCAGGTTTTTGATTGATTAAAAAATCAATATAACCCTCATTTAGATATTCTAAATTTTGTTTTAATAAATCATAACCTACAACCCGAATTCCTTTTAGACCATTGTCTTTTAGATATTTAGAGACTATATAAACTCTTGAATTTGGAACAAAAACACTAGTAATTCCATCAAACATTTTATTAGTTAACTTGTTTGATTCGGAATCTTTAAGACTTATTTCAGAAAATTTAAAATTTGAAAGTTCGTGATTGTCTTTGAAAAACGAATAAAATCCTTTTATCCTTTGTAAATAAACAGAAGTACTTTCTATCTCTCGAGTTATTTTCATAACTAAAACTTTTGATTCAGTTTTAATACCAAAACTAATAAGTTTCCCTGCCAAATAACCACTTTGATAGGCATCTTGACCAATATAATCCAACCCTTGAATTTCTGGAATATTAGAATCAATCATCACAATTGGAATGTTTTTCTTTTTGAATTCCTTTAAAAAAAGAACGGATTCGTCATAAAATATTGGAGCAAATAGCAAACCGTCAAATTCTTCTTCTAAAACTCTTTTTGCTAGTTTTTTGAATGCTGACGAGCTGTATTTGTAATAAAAATACTCCATTTTCACTCCAAATCTTTCAAATTCTTCAGCAGCTTTTTTAACGCCTAAAACAGGAGCTATCCAATATTCTAATCCATCGTGTTGCGGTAAAAATACTGCAAATCTGAATTTTTTATTGAATGCCAAGTTACTTGCGTAAATATTTCTCTGGTAGCCATATTCTTTGACAATAGCATTTACAATATCGATGTTTTCTTGGGAAACCTGACCGCGATTGTGGAGTATTCGGTCAACAGTCCCAACAGAGATATTCGCAAGTTTCGCTATTTTTTTTATTGTTATGATGGCAATTGTTTTAGTTTATACATTTCATAAAGGTTACAAATTTAATTTTTTATTTAAAATTATTTAAATAAAAGTAAATTATAATAATTTTTATATAGATTTGCATATCCGTGTTCGTACACGACAAATTGTTATTTTTTAATATTTAACTATAAAACCCTTTATTAACTTAATAAATATAATTTAAAAATGTCTAAAAAAGTAGTAACATTTGGTGAGATAATGTTAAGATTAGCACCACAAGGATTTTTAAGATTTTCACAAGCAGACAATTTTGATGTTGTTTATGGAGGAGGAGAATCTAATGTAGCGGTTTCATTAGCAAATTATGGAATTCCAGTTGATTTTGTAACCCGCTTGCCAAAAAATGATATCGGAGAATGTGCCATGATGGAAATGCGTAAAAGAGGCGTTGGTGTTGACAAAATTGTTTGGGGTGGAGACCGTTTAGGAATTTACTTTTTAGAAACCGGAGCCGTATCAAGAGGAAGCAAAGTAGTTTACGATAGATCGCATTCTTCTATGTCTGATATTCAACCAGGAATGGTGAATTGGGAAGAAGTTTTTCAAGGAGTTGAGTGGTTTCACTGGACTGGAATTACACCAGCAATCTCACAAAGTTCTGCCGATGCTTGTTTAGAAGCAGTAAAAGTAGCTAGCAAACTAGGCGTTACAATTTCAACGGATTTAAATTACCGCGCCAAACTTTGGAAATATGGTGGTGATCGTGAGGCAATCATGACCGAATTAACATCTTATTGCGATGTAATTTTAGGAAATGAAGAAGATGCAGAAATGCACTTTGGTATCAAACCATCAGGAGCAGCAGTTCAAACACACGGACATGATGTAAAAGCAGAAGCTTTTTTATCTGTTTGTCAACAAATGATGGAAAAGTTCCCAAGAGCTAAAAAAGTAATTACCACTTTAAGAGGATCAATTTCTGCGTCTCATAACACTTGGGCAGGAGTTTTATACGATGGAAAAGAAATGCTACAAACACGTCAATACCAAATTACAGATATCGTGGACAGAGTAGGTGGTGGAGATTCATTTATGGGAGGTTTAATCTACGGATTATTAACCTATCCTGATAATGATCAAAACGCATTGGATTTTGCAGTTGCCGCATCATGTTTAAAACACACCATTAAAGGCGATGCCAATTTAGTTACGGTTGATGAGGTTAATAAACTAATGGGAGGCGATGCTTCTGGAAGAGTTGCTAGATAATAAGAAATCATGATAATAGATACCTTAAATAACGCATCAAAATATTATAGTTTGCATCCTTCCTTTGCAAAAGCATTTGAATTTTTACATAAAAATGATTTGGCAAATCTAGCTGAAGGCGTTTCAGAAACACCAGAAGGTTTGAAGTTAATTGTCAATACCGCAAACGGAAAAACAGCCGAAGTAAGTTTAGCAAAGTTTGAATGTCACGATAATAATATCGACATCCAGGTTTGTGTAAAAGGATTGGAAACTTTCGGATGGAAACCAAGAGAAAAATGCGTAGCACAAAACGGGGCGTATAATCCCGAAAAGGACGTGCGTTTTTTTAGCGATGCACCCGATATGTTTTTCCAATTAACAGACGGACAATTTGCCGTTTTCTTTCCAGAAGACGTGCATGCTCCCATGATTGGCGAAGGCGAAATTAAAAAAGTAGTAATAAAAGTTAAAATATAAAGTATGAGCACTATCCAAAAAGTATCAGACGCCATTGTACAACAAGGAATGCTTCCGTTGTATTTCAATGCCGATGAAACCGTAACAATAGAAGTTTTGAGAGCGATTTATAGAGCAGGAATCAAAGCGGTAGAATATACCAGTCGTGGAGAAACAGCTTTGAGTAACTTCACCAAAATGGTAGAAGTTAGAAATGCTGAAATGCCTGATTTATTGTTAGGTATCGGAACGATTAAAAACTTGCAACAAGCCGAAGAATATTTTGCTGTAGGTGCTGATTTTTTCATCAGTCCGGGATTTGTTCCTGAAGTTGCTGCATTTTTAAAAAGCAAAGGAATTTTATACAGCCCAGGTTGTATGACACCAACAGAAATTATAGCAGCTGAAAATGCTGGGATTCACTTCATCAAATTGTTCCCTGGAAATATGCTAGGGCCTGATTTCTTAAGTGGAATTAAAGATATTTTCCCAAAATTATTGTTCATGCCAACAGGTGGTGTGGATACAACCAAAGAAAACATTGGAGGTTGGTTTAAAGCTGGAGTTTCTGCAGTGGGAATGGGAAGCAAATTAATCAGCAAACAATTAATGGCTGACAAAGACTACGCAACAATCGAATCGGAAACTAAAATCGTATTGAGTTTAATCCAAACTATAAAAAACTAAAAGATGAAAACAGTAGTTATAACAGGAGCAGGAGGAGTTTTGTGTGGTACATTGGCAAAAGCATTGGCTAAACAAGGCTACCAAATAGCCCTTTTGGATTTAAAAAAAGAAGCCGCAGATGCAGTTGCC
>JBILPJ010000009.1:0-25043 GCA_044373975.1 Flavobacterium sp.
GAATCTCATAAAGCAATCCACAAAAAAATAATGTGATTCCTCCTGCGTCGGAATGACAAAAAAATAAGACAAAATCGAGTTTTCCCTCTAACACATTACTATCTTGTCTCCGTCATTGCGAGCAAAGAGCAACGGAGCGCGGCAATCTGTTGATGGCAACGGCGAAAACGAAATGAGATTGCTTCGTACCTCGCAAAGACAAAACAGGGAGATGATTTTTTGCCACGGATTTCACGGATTAAACGGATTTATACAGATTCTCGAATAACCGAATTACCTTTTTCTCACAAATAACCGAATTAACGAATAAACAAATAAACTTTTTCTCACAAATAACCGATTATCCAAATTAAACGTTACATTTACCAAGAATACAAAACATTGTATTTATCGTCGAAATAAGATTCCTTTATTTCTTGATTCTAAGGCAAACAATTCGCTTTGCCGCTTTTACTATCCCCCACAAAGAATACGCAGGATTTGTTACGCAACAAAAACAGGTTGTTGTTTTAGCAAATCAAAAACAATACTCAACTATAGTTGAGTAAATACAGCTAAAAAAGAAAGATATACTCAATTTTTGGCTTAAAAACTGAGTATATAAATAAGTTAGCGGTAATACTCGCAAAAAACAGAAAAATATGAGTGAAAATGAAAATAAAGTCGAAATTTCAAATTTTGACAAAATAAACAAAGATTTTATTCAAAAAATTGAAAGTTTAAGGGAAACCTTACCTTTGGTAATGATTTTTGTGAGTGCAAATTATAGTAAATCAAATAAAGATTTTTCTGTTTTTAGCAAAAAGAATGGTATTGAAATTTCTGACGAAAACGGAGATGAATATTATACTTTTAGTCCAGAAGACTCACATAAGTATGAAATTTTAGAAAAAAACGCAAAAATTTCAACTTCAGCACTTGATATAATTCCAAATAGTTTGTTTGTTTCATTAATTAGTCAGTTTGATTCATTTTTAGGCAAACTAATTAGACAAATATTTGAGTCTAAACCAGAAATATTAAATTCAAGTGAAAAAAATTTAAGCTTCTCAAAATTATTAGAATTAAAATCAATTGAAGAAGCAAAAGAATTTATTATTGAAAAAGAAGTAGAAACCGTTTTACGCGAAAGTCATACTGAACACTTTTCTTGGCTAGAAAGTAAACTCGGTATTACTTTAAGAAAAGATTTACCTATTTGGCAAGAATTTATTGAAGTAACTGAAAGAAGAAATTTATTTGTTCACAATGATGGTGTTATAACAAGTCAATACTTAACTATTTGTAGATTTCATAAAGTTAAATTTACAACTGAACCAATAATTGGTGAACAATTAACTGTCGATAATGAATATTTTGAAAAAGCGTATAGATGTTTATTTGAGATTTCTGTTAAATTAACCCAAGTAATTTGGAGAAAATTACTTCCAAAAGAACTTGAAAGCTCTGACGAAAGCCTAAATGATATTTGCTTTGAACTTTTAAGACAAAATCAATTAGATTTATCAATTATACTTTTGGATTTTGCCACTATAATTCTTAAAAAACATTTCAACGAAGAAAGCAAAAATGTTTTTATTGTAAATAAAGCATTGGCATTCAAGTTAAATGAAAAAGTAAAAGAATGCGAAGAGATAGTTAAATCTAAAGACTGGAGTGCTTGTAGTGATAAATTTAAAATTGCCAAAGAGGCACTTTTAGACAATCATAGTGAAGTTGCTAAAATAATGAAACGAATAGGGAATGATGGTGATGTTAGCAAATTAAGTTACAAAACTTGGCCAGTATTTATTGAATTCAGAAAAACTGATATATTTCAAGAAATGTTCAAAGAAGTATTTGAAGAGGATTATATTGCCGTAGAAACTCCAAAAAGAATGATTGATGAAATTGCAATCAAAATAGCAAATGTAGAAAAGCAAACAAACCTAAAGTCAAAGAAAAATTTACCACTATTAAATTAGTACTAACCCGCATCGGATAGCGCGGATTTCTAATCCGTGCCCACAACGACAAGAAAAAAACGAAAGGTTTTAATTTAAAATTTAAGAATAAACGTACAGGCAAAAATCATAAATCGAAGCTATCGTTCACGAGCAAAACGGACACGATAACTGAGATTGCTTCGTAACTGTCATTGCGAGGAGCGTAGCAATCTGTTGCTATTATTTGTTTTGTGTATAAATAGACTTAATTGTTAATAAAAAAAAATGAAAATGAAATTATATTGTATATTTGCCAGTAATAATACCCACCATGCCTCTCCTAGATGCACACTTTGGTGGGTTTTCGATTTTTATACCCTTCACATAAATACTGTTTTCTATGCAGTATAAAAAAGAACCCACCACCGTTATTGAGCAAATCAAAAAAATGCAATCCAGAGGATTGACCATTGGAGATACTGCTTTAGCAGCTCATTATTTATCGAACATTAGTTATTACAGGCTTAGGGCGTACACTTTTCCATTTCAAAATAACGAGGTAGAAAATCAACCTTTCATAAAAAAAATAAGCTTTGAAGAAATTATCAATTTATATGTTTTTGATAGACAATTGCGCTTGTTAATTTTTAATGCTATCGAAAAAATTGAAATCTCCTTTCGGACTCAAATTATTCATCAATATTCATTAATACACGGAAGTCATTGGCATTTAAAGCCAGAACTCTATAATAATTCTATTTATTTTGCCGAACAAATTGCTAGTCTTCAAAAAGAAATTGATAGGAGTAACGAAACATTTATTAAACATTATAAAATGAAATATACCAAACCATCCAGTCCGCCAAGTTGGATGAGCCTTGAAGTGAGTAGTATGGGCTTATTATCAAAGCTATTCAAAAACCTAAAAAAAGACGCAATAAAGACTAGTATTGCCAATTATTATGGTCTTAAAGATGTGGATTTGTTTAGTAATTGGATGTTTTGCTTAAGTATTTTACGCAATACTTGCGCACATCATGGAAGAGTTTGGAACAGACGATTACCAGAAATAGCAATACCCCGAAAAACATTATTTCCTTATGTAGAAAACAAAAATTTTTATACTAATAAAACGTATGCCATACTTTGTAATATAGTGTATATTTTAAATTGCATAAGTCCTGAACATAGTTTCAAAGCTAATTTAGTGAAGCTAATGAACAATTGCCCTTTGGCACAAGAAAAAGAAATGGGTTTTTCTAAAAACTGGAATCAAGAAAAATTTTGGAAATAACAAATTAACGAATAACCAAATTAAACGATTAAACAATTAAACGATTAAACGATTAACCCGCTCTCCGAAGTGTTCTATAAAAAATTAAACGTTCTTAAAAGTCGGGATAGCTGTGCGAAGTCTCACGACTTTGTACTCATACAGAATCATCAGCTGTGCTTAAAAGCTCAGTTTGATAAAAAAAGTAATCGCAAAGAGTTTGCGACTGCATAACAGATTAAATATTACATTATGAAAAAAATTTTATTATTAGCAATCGTAACAATTAGTATGATTAGTTGTTCAAAATCAGATTCTTCAGAATCCTCAACAGATAAAATTGTTGGAAAATGGGTTTTAACTTCCTCTACATTTCAAAATGGAGCAACTGGCATACCAATTAATTCAACGGGACCATGCGAAACTTTAGGAAATACTGTTTTCACAGCTACAACAGCTACAACAGGAACTGCAAGTGAAACTTATTACGAAGAAAGCCCAACAACTTCTGATTGTGTACTTATGCCAGTTGATTATTTTACATGGTCAAATAATGGTAATAACACCTATACAATGACAAAAGATAGTTCTACAAATGTAATAAATATTACATATTCAAATAATGATAGAACTATGTTGGTAGTTTTTTATGATGGTAATTTCATTAGCAAAGCAACATTTGCAAAGCAATAAATATTAAATTCAAATAAGTGGTTTCATTTGAAATCCCTTATTTAAATAACTCGATTAACCGAATTAACAAATAACCAAATTAACGTATAACCAAATTAACGCATCAACGATTAAACAATTAAACAAATAACCTAATCAAACCTTTATTATGAGCAATTTAACGCAAAACAGATTAAACACAACCTTAACCGCAGCGGCGGTAACGAGTATCAACACAAGCATTACGGCTTTAAGAGCGCAGCTTCCTGCCGGTAGCTTGACTGATGAGGAACGCAGTAGATTTAGAGCAATTGATGTTAACAACAAAATTTTTGTAGAGGACACCATTATCGAAATGGGCATTAGCGGTACGGGTATCATTCCGCCGTTTTTGAACGCCGCCATTATTCAAACCGATTTAACCCTTTTTGGGCAATTAGACGCTATTGAGTCCAACTTAACCAACCTTTTGCGCCACGTGTCCGACTTAAAGCGTATTTGTGGAAGCGAGGGCTATGACAATGGATTGGCGGTATATCGCATTTATGAAGCGGCGGCTCTGGCAGGTATTCCTGGCGCAAAAGAGTCGTATGATAAGCTGAAACAACGTTTTGATGGGCAAGGTAATGCAGGAAGACCAGCGGCAAATATCCAGTAAAACAGCCAATTTCTTCAAATAGTTTTGATTAAAAACTGTCTAAAAAGCAACTTATGTTGTTTTTAGGCAGTTTTTTTATGCGTTTCCTAAAATGTATTTATTTAATACCTATTTGTATCTTTATGATACATAATTGTATCTTTATGATACATAATTGTATCTTTATGATACATAATTGTACTTTAAAGATACTTATTTGTATCTTTATGATACTTATTTGTATCTTAAAGATACATAATTGTACTTTAAAGATACATAATTGTACTATAAAGATACTTATTTGTACTATAAAGATACTTATTTGTATCTTTATGATCAATATTTTATAAATTAACGCTTATGAACCCGAAAAAACTTCCCCGCTCCTTGCGAATCCTTTCGTGTGGTTTTTGAAAATAGAAATGAATCAAGAGCAAACATTACAAATCGTAATCTTCGCTTTGTGCCACAGCTTCACAGATTTTAAATAAACTTTTAAACTTGAAATAGATTCTGAAATAAATTCAGATTGACAAATTGAGAACGTTTCGTTGTAACGACAACGTTGGATATATTTTTTTGCCACAGATCTAACGGATTAAACGGATTTCCACAGATTCTCGAATAAACGAATTAACAAATAAACGAATTAACGATTAACCAAATTAACAAATAACCAAATTAACGCATTAACGATTAACCAAATAACCGCATTAACAAAAAATCAAATAAAAAAAAATCTAGCCCTGATGGAAGCGGTAGCTCTTGCGGAGGAACGGAGCAAGACTATAGCGGACAGCAGGAATTGCATCTCCTGAAAAAGAAAGACAATTCGCTCCAAATTAAATTTGATTTTTAGTATCTAAAAAAACCAAGTTGCCTCAGAAATAGCAGTAATCATACAAAATTAAACCAGCTAAAAGCATGGTTCCTAATGGATAAAGTGTGTTTTTTATGTTAACAGAATCAAAGTAAACCGCAATAACATATAAAGTACTTTCGACACTGCATTGGAAAATGCTACTCAATCTTCCTGTTAAGGAATTGGCACCAAAAGTGTTCATTGAATCAATTAAAAAGCCACGGGATTATGCAGCACTAACAAGCGCGACGGGCAACGCAACAGGAGCGGCAATACTCGTTCCGATTATGGTCAACAAAACCAATCCTATACTTGCTTACTCTCTGCAATAAAAACCATAACTACATGTAAATTAAGTGTTTATGGTTTTTTAATGCTTTTTGTATCCTTTCTGAAAGTTCCTACAACAAAATTTATCCAAAAATCAATCAACGACAAAACAACATCTATTATCGTTTTTTATATATTTAAATATTTGTAAATCAATTGTTTAATTAAAAATAATACTTGAATTAATTAATTTTGAATCCTAATATAGATTCTATTTAAAGAAATTATTAATTTAAATAATCAAGTGATGAAAAAAATAACACAACTTCAAGTATTTTTTGCTACAAAACACAAAAGCAGAAGTATTTTCTTATTGGGTTTTCTTATGCTAAGTATGAATTTATTGAGCCAAAATATTCAATCGTCCTTAACAGAAACTTGGACAAATAACAATTGGCAAAATTTTTCAAAAGAGTTAAATACATACGATTCTAATCCTTATTTAACCTCAAATTTATCTCAAAAATGGGACGTTCCGTCTGGTTCGTGGAATAACAATTCACAGAACATTTACACTAATAATCCAAATGGAACTGTAAATGAATCTTTGCATCAAGTTTGGA
Organism: Flavobacterium sp.; assembly: GCA_044373975.1. GTDB lineage: Bacteria > Bacteroidota > Bacteroidia > Flavobacteriales > Flavobacteriaceae > Flavobacterium. Next base: position 6,263 of record JBILPJ010000009.1, read on the forward strand.
ATTCAATTACAAGTTCTTGGGATAATTCACAAAGAGAAACATATACTTATAATTCCGGTGAAAAAGGGACACTTATTATAACGGAAAAATGGGTTGGCGGGGCATGGCAAAATTTTAACAAACAAATAAATACTTATGATGGCAATGGGTTTTTAACAAATATATTGTTCCAAGTTTGGGAAACTACTTCAAGTTCATGGGTAGATGATATCCAATCCATTTTCAATAATGATGTTTCAGGAAGTGTTTTGAATATTCTTTTGCAAACTTGGAATACTACTTCAAGCTCTTGGGAAAATACAGATCGGATAACTTATACCTATAATGCATCCAATAAAGTGACAACCGCTATTGATGAAATTTGGATTGTAATTACGTGGCAGAATTTCTTCAAACAATCCTTTACTTATGACGGAAATAATTATCTGCTAAATAATATTTCCCAGTTTTGGAATGTTACGAATAGTATTTGGGATGATTACATACAGTTTAATTACACAAATAATCCTGACGGAACAATAAATCAAGTAGTAACACAGTTTTGGAATGATGTGTCAAGTAATTGGGATAATTCTCAACGTATAACCTATACTTATTTGGTTTTAAATGTTACCGATTTAGCATTTGAAAATAACTTTAAGGTTTATCCAAATCCTGCAAAAGACAGAATTTATGTGAAATCAACCGCAAATCTTTCTGGATTAAGCTATTCTATTTCAGATCAAATAGGAAGACCTGTGTTAAATGGAGTATTGTCTTCTAACGATGCAAGTATTGACAGCAATCAATTAGCACAAGGAGTATATTTTTTGAAGATTAACCAATTTGAAAATCAAGTCTTTAAAATAATTAAACGATAATTACAAGAAAAAAAGTTTAAATTTAAAAAACATTTAGAGTGTTTTTAATTATTTGTTTATAGAAGAAGGTTCTCCCTCAAAAACCTTCTTCATCCCAGATAAACACAAGTGCATTTAAAATTATAATGGGCATATTATATAAACAAATATATTAACACTGTAAATGTAAATGTATAATGTAATAAAAAAAAATGCCAGGTAATAAACGGGCGTATTTGCGTATAAACGGTCAAAAATGCGAAAAAACGTTTTTTTCGACCTCAAAAAACACCTTTTTTTGACTAAAAAAAGGGTGTTTTTTTACAAAAAAAGCGCGTATTTTTACAAAAAAAGCGAGGCAAATCATTTGCATTGAAAAAAAGCAATAAATAAATGAAGAAATGAACCCAATTATGAAAATTATATATCCACTTTTTATCCTCTTTTTAACCGTTTCTTGCAAATCCACAAAAGACAATATGGAAGTTAACAAACAAGACATTAATCAAACAATCGATGCTTGGCACAAAGCAGCATCCAATGCGCAATTGGACGATTATTTTTCTTTAATGACTTCCGACGGAGTCTTTATTGGAACAGATGCAACCGAAAATTGGCAGAATGAAGCTTTTAAAACTTTTTCTAAACCTTATTTCGATAAAGGAAAAGCGTGGAATTTTTCTTCTTTACAAAGAAATATTTATTTTAATAAAAGTCAAGACATCGCTTGGTTTGATGAATTATTAGACACACAAATGAAAATTTGCAGAGGTTCGGGTGTGATGATAAAAGTTGGAAATGAATGGAAAATAGCACATTATGTATTATCGATGACCATTCCAAATGAACTTACCACAGAAGTTACTAAATTAAAAGACAAGATAGAATCAGAAGAAATTCTAAAATTAAAAGCTAAGTAAAAAGTTGTTTGTATTATTTTTTTAAATGATTAAGCATATCTTTCGTCATGCTTTTAATATCAAATTTATGGCTCCAGCCCCAGTCTTTCCTCGCTAAACTGTCGTCGATGCTAGCTGGCCAACTGTCTGCAATTTTCTGACGGAAATCAGGATTGTAAGAAATGTTGAAATCAGGAATATGCTTCTGGATTTCAGCCGCAATTTCTGTTGGCGTAAAACTCATTGCTGCCAAATTATACGAAGAGCGAATCTTAATTTGTTCGGGAGGCGCTTGCATAATTTGTATTGTTGCCGCAATGGCATCGTCCATATACATCATCGGCATTTTGGTTTCTGACGATAAAAAACATTCGTATTTTTTCTCCGAAAGGGCTTTATAAAATATATCAACGGCATAATCTGTAGTTCCTCCACCAGGTGGCGACGACCAGCTAATTAACCCAGGATATCGGATACTTCGCACGTCAACACCAAAGATATTGTGGTAATATTCGCACCATCTTTCGCCCGATTGTTTGCTAATTCCATACACCGTACTTGGTTCCATAATGGTATATTGTGGCGTGTTTTCTCTTGGTGTTGTAGGTCCAAAAACCGCAATACTGGAAGGCCAAAATATCTTTTTTATCTTTCCGGCTTTCGCCAAATTCAATACGTGAAAAAGAGAATTCATATTTAAATCCCAAGCAAAAGCAGGATTTTTTTCAGCTGTAGCCGATAATAATGCCGCCATCAAATAAACTTCATCAATATTGTGAATTTCAACAAGATGCTGAATTTGATTGAAATCTAGGGCATTCACAACTTCAAAAGGGCCAGAATTTACAACGTCTATATTCAGTTTTCTAATATCCGATGCAATCACATTTTCCACTCCATAAATCGCTCTCAACTTCTGAGTTAGTTCTGTTCCGATTTGTCCGCAGGCTCCGATAATTAGAATTTTAGTGCTCATTTGATGTATTTGAACTGCAAAGATAACGATTTCGTAATTTAAAAATCATTTTTGTGAGAATTCTTCAAAATTCGCATTTCTTGATTTACCTTTGTAACTTTGTATCAAATATTTATAAAATGAAACTTCGATTTTCCTGTCTTTTTTTGGTGCTTTTACTGATGCTTTCGTGTCAAGATAACAAAGAACAACGCCTAATTGAAACTGCCAAAGATGCCAAAAAGCAAGAAATTATCTTTGACAACATCAATAAAGGTTGGAATTTTAATGCAAAACCAATTAATCCCGCTTCCGAAGGTTTAGTAAATATGTGGAAAGAATGGCGATTATTTTTAAGCGAATTAAATCGAAAACCTAAAAGTACTATTGGCGCATTTCAGAAAAAAGCGAAAGAACTTTCCAAGAAAGCAGCAGATTTAAACAACAATATTCCCGTGGCATACAATAAGCCAGAAGTAAAAAGCAGAATTGCCGTATTAATTTCTAAAATAAATTCCTTGAATCTTTTCATCAATTTAGATGAAATTCCAGATCAAAAAGTAGTTGCTTTGGTAACTGAAATCAATATTCAAATGATTTCGCTTCAATCACAATTGGATGAAATTGTAAGAAAAAATACCATTCCAAAAGAAGAAGGCGAATCCGATTTAATTCAAATGTTAGACACTTCGAGAGCGATTCCAAACCGACAAATTTTACCAAAAAATTGAGCAAATCAGTAGTAGTTGGCAGATACGACAAAGCCACCAAGGTGAGTCAAATTGCAGAAAGTTTACAACAATCGGAAAACAAAATCCACTTAAAAGGACTTGTTGGGTCGTCATTATCATTCGTTGTAAATTCCCTTTTTCATAAAAGCGAACTTCCTTTTCTTTTGATATTTGAAGATAAAGAAGCCGCCGCCTATTATTTAAACGACCTTGAACAATTAATTGGTGAAAAAGACGTGCTTTTTTATCCGGGTTCTTTCCGTCGTCCATACCAAATTGAAGAGGTCGATAATGCCAATGTATTGCTTCGTGCTGAAGTTTTGAACCGTATCAATTCCAGAAAAAAACCAGCAATAATTGTCACTTATCCCGATGCTTTATTTGAGAAAGTGGTCACCAAAAAAGAATTAGACAAAAATACTTTGAAAGTTACTGTTGGCGATAAAATATCAATTGATTTTATAAATGAAGTGCTTTTTGAATACGAATTCAAGCGGGTAGATTTCATTACAGAACCAGGTGAATTTTCTGTTCGTGGTGGAATTATTGATGTTTTTTCCTATTCAAATGACAATCCATATCGTATAGAATTCTTTGGAAATGAAGTCGATTCTATCCGAAGTTTTGACGTAGAAACGCAATTGTCTATTGAAAAGAAAAATAAAATCACGATTATTCCCAATGTTGAAAACAAGTTTTTTCAAGAAGATCGAGAGAGTTTTTTAGATTATATTTCCATTAAAACCGCAATTTTCATACAAAATACCGAAGGGCTTCATTCAAAACTCGATACGCTATTTGCGAAAGCGGAAGAAGCTTTCAAAAACTTAAATGGCACGATAAAACATTTGGAACCCGAACAATTATTTCTAAATCAGAAGGCATTTATAAAAAAAGCATTGGATTTTACGATTGTAGAATTGGGGTCGAAAGCCATTTTTAGAACCAATAAAACATTTGAATTTCACATTCAGCCGCAGCCGTCATTCAACAAACAGTTCGATTTGTTGCTAAATAATCTAAATGACAATCATTTTAATGGCATAAAAAATTATCTTTTTTGTTCCAATGATGCGCAGGCAAAACGATTTCACGATATTTTTCAAACCTTGGACGAAGCCAATCACGAAAGCATCAGAAAGCAATATGACACGATAAAATTTCCGCTATATCAAGGTTTTATTGACGAAGAATTGCAAATTGCGTGTTACACAGACCATCAGATTTTTGAGCGTTACCATAAATTTAGCATCAAAAATGGCTATGCTAAAAAGCAAACAATCACTTTAAAAGAGCTTACAACTTTGTCCGTTGGCGATTATGTAACGCACATTGATCACGGAATTGGAAGGTTTGGCGGTTTGCAAAAAATTCAGGTTGAAGGCAAAACGCAAGAGGCGATAAAACTCGTTTATGCTGATAATGACATCGTTTATGTGAGTATTCATTCGCTATATAAAATATCAAAATTCAACGGAAAAGACGGAACGCCACCGAAAATTTATAAATTAGGTTCGAATGCGTGGAAGGTTTTAAAACAAAAAACCAAGGCGCGAGTAAAACACATTGCATTCAATTTAATTCAATTGTATGCCAAACGAAGATTGGAAAAAGGATTCCAATTCAAGCCCGATAGTTATTTGCAATTAGAGCTTGAAAGTTCGTTTATATATGAAGATACGCCCGACCAAACCAAGTCAACGCAAGAAGTAAAAGCCGATATGGAAAGCGATCGCCCGATGGATCGATTGGTTTGTGGCGACGTGGGTTTTGGGAAAACAGAAGTTGCCATTCGTGCTGCTTTCAAGGCGGTTGACAACGGAAAACAAGTTGCAATTTTAGTTCCAACAACCATTTTGGCGTACCAACATTACAGAACTTTCACAGAAAGATTGAAAGACATGCCCGTTTCTATTGGCTATTTAAACCGATTTAGAACGGCAAAGCAAAAGGCAGAAACCTTGAAAGATTTGGCTGATGGAAGGCTTGATATTTTGATTGGAACGCACCAATTGGTCAATAAAAATGTCGTTTTCAAAGATTTAGGATTGCTAATTGTTGACGAAGAACAAAAGTTTGGCGTGAACGTGAAAGACAAACTAAAAACCATCGCTGCCAATATTGACACGCTCACTTTAACCGCAACGCCAATACCGAGAACGCTACAATTTTCATTGATGGCGGCACGAGATTTATCAGTAATTACGACACCTCCGCCCAATCGATATCCTATAGAAACGAATGTTGTAGGCTTCAGCGAGGAATTAATTCGGGATGCTATTTCGTATGAAATTCAAAGAAACGGTCAAGTATTTTTCGTGAATAATAGGATTGAAAATATCAAAGAAGTTGCCGGAATGATTCAGCGATTGGTTCCTGGCGCGCGTGTTGGAATTGGTCACGGACAAATGGAAGGTAAGAAATTAGAGGAATTAATGTTGGCATTTATGAATGGCGAATTTGACGTTTTGGTAGCCACAACCATCATCGAAAGTGGATTGGATGTTCCCAATGCCAATACGATTTTTATTAATAATGCCAATAATTTTGGTCTTTCTGATTTGCATCAAATGCGTGGACGCGTGGGTCGAAGCAACAAAAAAGCGTTTTGCTACTTTATTTGTCCACCATATTCTGCAATGACTGACGATGCGAGAAAACGAATTCAGGCGTTGGAACAATTTAGCGAATTGGGTGGCGGCTTGAATATTGCGATGAAAGATTTAGAAATTCGAGGTGCTGGAGATTTATTGGGAGGCGAACAAAGCGGATTTATTAATGAAATTGGTTTTGAAACCTATCAAAAAATAATGAACGAAGCCATCGAAGAATTGAAGGAAAATGAGTTCAAGGAATTGTATGCCGATGAGGAAAAACCTGCTGAAAAAGCGTATGTAAAAGACTTGCAATTGGACACCGATTTCGAATTATTATTTCCTGACGAATATATTAATAACATTTCTGAACGACTCAAATTATACAATGAATTGAGTTTGATAAAAGACGAAATCACTTTGCAAGTTTATGAAAATAAGCTCGTGGATCGCTTTGGACCATTGCCAAAACAGGCAGTTTCATTATTGAATAGTATCAAAATAAAATGGATTGCCACACAATTAGGAATCGAGAAATTAGTGATGAAACAAGGCAAAATGATTTGCTATTTTGTTTCCGACCAACAATCGAGTTATTACCAATCGGGGCGGTTCAATCAAGTGTTGCAATTTGTACAAAAGCAATCGCAATTGTGCAAAATGAAGGAAAAACAAACGCCAAATGGTTTGCGTCTTTTATTGAATTTTGAAAACGTAAAATCGATACGGAAGGCATTGGAATTGATGGAGATGATATAGAAATTATAACAATTTCAAATCTTTAATTACCTTAAAAGCAATATCCACTTCGTCATCGCTCACTAAAATTGTAAATTCATTGGAAGTAGAAATCACCTCGTTAATAATAATTCCTTCCCAAGCCAAACGCTGAAAAATAAAGTAGTAAATTCCTGGAATTACAGTGTTCTCTTTTGGTAATTTTACCGTTATTGAAGCTAAATTTTCTAACTTTTGGATTTGTTTTTCGTCAGCAAAATGTTTTTCCACCAAATGTCCAACGCTTTGACTCACAATAATATTCGTTTCGCTTACGCCTTTTGAAGAGGTATAAAAAATATCTGGATTGCTGTTGATTTCCGAAATCAAATCGGCTTGTTTGGTCAAAATTGTACTGGAAACAGCAAATGTATAATCTATCAATGAAGAACGAACCGTGATTTCTCCCAAGTTTTTCATTACTTTTGAAATCTTGTGATTCAGTCTAAAATCTAAATCTACCGAAAGGCGTTTCAATGCCATTACAATAGCACCTTGTTTTACATCTTTCCCAAATTCAGACTCTAATTCGGTCATCATATTTCTTGACAAAGACGTCAAATTAATAATGTTTTGGGACAATGCGCTTAATAAAAAAGGCTTGGTTTTGATGTAATTTTCAACAATTGAGGAAACTGTTTTCATTTTAAATGTGTTTTAAACTTGCGACAAATATAGCAATTAAAAACAATTTGTTACAAATACAACATTAAAAATAATAAAACGCATCTTCCAAATGCTCCATTTTGAAACCTTTCCCGTCTTTGTGAAGCGCAATAATATCAAAGCGAACTTCCACATCAAGATCATTTAAAATTACATATTCGTTGATGGCTTTTACCGAAAGTTGGATTTTTTTAGGTTTCACAAAATCTTGTGGCAATCCAAAATCTATACTCGAACGGGTTTTAACCTCAACAACAGCAAGGATTCCGTCTTTTTTGGCAATAATATCTACCTCAGCTTTTTGAAAAGTCCAATTGGTTTCTAAAATCGAATAGCCATTTTTCTGAAGAAATTCAACAGCCATTTCTTCTCCTAATTTTCCTAAATCGTTGTGTTCTGCCATTAAAAAAGTATAAATTGATGGTGCTAAAACTTCATAATGGTTTCCTTATCATTAACTTCCAAAGAAATTGTTTTCCCGAAAATCAACGTATTATTATCGTGAATATGTCCCGCTGGAAAATTAAAAACAATTGGAAATTCATAGTTCTTAGTAATATCCAAAATAATTTCGTGCGCATTTTTGCCCCACGGAATTTCATTATCGTGCATTTTTATAAAACTTCCCACAACCAAACCTTGCAATCCTTCAAAGCAACCGCAGCGCTTCAAACTCAGCATCATTCGATCAATATGGTATAAATATTCGTCTAAATCTTCAATAAAAAGGATTTTTCCACGGCAATTTACCTGCGATTCTGAACCCATCATACTGTACAAAATCGACAAATTACCACCCACTAATTCTCCTTCGGCAACGCCCAATTTATTTTGATTTTCGCAAGCTACAGCATAAGTAAGTGTTTCACCAAATAGTGCTTTTCGCAATGTTTCCTCAACTTCCGCAGATGCTTTCTCAACATTCACAGGCATTATTCCGTGAATTGACGCAATCCCCAACGTATTCAAATGACTGTGCAAAACCGTCACATCGCTAAAACCAACAATCCATTTTGGGCTTGTTTTAAACCTTGAAAAATCAACCAATTCAACCATTCTCGCCGTTCCATAACCACCCCGGACGCACCAAATCGCCTTGATGTTCGGGTTGTCCATCATCGCCTGAAAATCTCCTGCGCGTTGCTCGTCCGTTCCCGCCAATTGGTTGTCGTCCAAGCCAATTGTTGCGCCCAAAACCACTTCCAATCCCCAGCTTTTTGCCAATGCCAATGCGGGTTTCAAGTTATCGGTAATGTTTTTTCGAGCCGTTGCTACAATCGCAATCGTATCTCCTTTTTGTAAATTCTGCGGTGTTATCATAGTAGTTTGCGCTTGAAATTTGGTCGCCAAAAAGAGTAGCAAAATTAAAATTCTAACCATTTTTTGGTATTTATAGTGTATCAAAATCAAGAACAAATTAACGAATAATCAACAACACCTGCAAGGGTTTCAAAATCATAATTTTTATTTGGGCGTGCCCTCGTTTTGAACGTTTTAACTAATTACAACATTTTTCGTAAACTCGGTCGGGCATTCCGCTACAAGTCCTCGTCAAGTTCCGCTTTCGCTACACTTGTCTGTGGGCTATTCGCTGCATTCCCTCACGCAAACGCAAGTCAAAACCACGATTTACATTTCAATCAACGCATCAAAAAGGAATAAAAAACCACACTTCATTTAAATTTTAACATAAAAAACAAAAATTATTTGTACTTTTAAACACTAAAATTTTTAAAAATGAAAATACAATTGTACAAAAAAATGATGTTCGTAATTCCAGCTTTGATTGGATTTACAAATAGTAATGCTCAAAAAGCAGTAACCCAAAAAGAACCAGGAATTAATGTTTCTTTTATGGATAAATCGGTTAAGCCTAACGAAGATTTCTTCAAATTCGTTAATGGGACTTGGCTCAAAAACACCGAAATTCCTGCCGATAAAACGCGTTGGGGAAGTTTTGATGAATTGCGACAAAACACCGACAAAGATGCATTGGCGATTTTGAAAGAAGCAGCAGCAAATCCTAAATACAAATCCAATACGGATCAAGGAAAAGCAATCAATATGTACAAAGCCGCAATGGATACTGTGGCAAGAAACAAACAAGGAATTGCTCCATTAGCACCTTATTTAGCCAAAATTAATGCGGTGAAAAACATCAAGGATTTGCAAAAATTAATGATGGAAACTGAGGCTGAGGGTGGTGGAGTAGGATTTTTTGGTGTAGGTGTTGGTGCCGACGAAAAAAACAGTACTAGAAATGTTGTAAGCGTTGGACCTGGTGGATTAGGTTTGCCAGACCGTGATTATTATGTTTCTGACGAAAAAGATTCTAAAGAAAAAAGAGAAAAATATGCGATTCACGTTGCAAAAATGCTGCTATTTCTTGGCGAAAAGCCAGAGCAAGCAAAAATTGATGCAGATAAAATTCTTGCGTTAGAAATCCAAATGTCAAAACCAAGATTGGACAGAGTGGAACGTCGTGACAGCAAAATACAATACAATCCAACCGCAATTGCCGATTTACAAAAAATGCTGCCAGCAGTTGATTGGAATACCTATCTAAAAGGTGTCGGTTTTGCAAAAGTAGATACAATTATCGTTTCGCAACCGAGATATATGAATGCATTGCAAACCATTTTTACAGAAAATAAAGTTGAAGATTGGAAAGCATATATGCGTTGGATGTTGTTGAGAGGTGCTTCGGGTCAATTATCAACTGCTATTGAAACTGCCAATTGGGATTTTTACGGAAAAACTTTAACAGGCGCTTTAAAACAAAGACCACGCCACGAAAAAGCACTTCAAGTTGTAAACGGAACTGTTGGAGAAGCTTTAGGAAAATTATATGTTGAAAAAATGTTTCCTGCAGAAGCAAAAACCAAAGCTTCAAAAATGATTAAAAACGTTATGAAAGCCTATGAAATCAGAATTAATAATTTGACTTGGATGTCGGCAGAAACAAAATTGAAAGCCGTTGAAAAGTTAAATAAATTGACAATTAAAATTGGATACCCGGACAAATGGCAAGATTATACTGCTTTAGTTGTAAATAGTCCTGAAGAAGGGGGAAACTATTTTGAAAATTTGAGAAACGTTTCAAAATGGGGTTGGAAAAAAGATTTAGACAAATTAGGAAAACCTGTTGACAAGACAGAATGGGGAATGTCGCCTCAAACTGTAAATGCCTATTACAATCCATCGTATAACGAAATTGTATTTCCAGCAGCAATTTTACAACCTCCATTTTATAATTATCAAGCCGATGAAGCGGTTAATTATGGTGGAATTGGAGCAGTTATTGGGCACGAAATTTCTCACGGATTTGATGATCAAGGTGCAACTTATAATGCCGATGGGAACTTAATTGATTGGTGGACAGCAGAAGATTTAACAAAATTTACAGCTCTTGGCGGTGCACTTGCGGATCAATATTCTGCATTGGAACCATTGCCAGGAACTCACGTTGATGGTAAATTTACATTGGGAGAAAACATTGGAGATTTAGGCGGAGTAAATGCTGCTTATGATGGATTATTATTAGATTTAAAAGAAAATGGAAATCCAGGTTTAATCGATGGATATACTCCTGAACAAAGATTCTTTATTTCTTGGTCAACTATTTGGCGTTCAAAAATGAGAGATGAAGCATTGAAAAATCAAGTAAAAACAGATCCACACTCTCCAGGAATGTACCGTGCGTATGTGCCAATTCAAAATGTAGATGCGTTCTATTCTGCATTTGATATTAAAGTGGGCGACGGAATGTATGTAACTCCTGAAAAGCGTGTGAAAATTTGGTAAAACCTATTTTTATAAACTATAAAATCCCATTTTGTTTCAAAGCAAAATGGGATTTTTTATGTTTATATTTTTGAATTTCTGAATGATTTATTGACCAAATACAACCCAAAAAGTGTTATTATTCCACCTATCGCAATAGAAATAGTTAGCGGTTCACCAAAAATATAAGCTCCCAAAAGTACTGCAATAATCGGATTGATATACGCATAAATACTATTAATTTCTGCAGGCAAATGTTGCAAAGCATAGATAAACGCAATGAACGTTAGCACCGAACCAAAAAGCACTAAATAACCAATTGAAATCCACGAAATCATCGGAATTGAGCTCAAACTTACTGCCGAACCCGTTGCTCCTAAATAGGCAAAAAGAAAAATACTCGATATGAACATCTGAATTCCTAAACTAAAATAGGGATTGAAACTTGCTGCTTTTTTCTTGGTGTATAAAGTCGCAAATGCCCAAGTTAAGGTAGATATTATGGATATTATGATGCCAAATCGGAAATCAAAAATCAAGAAATCACTTAAATGTTCGTAGAAAATTACACAAACGCCGGCGAAACCGACAACCAAACCTATAATTGATAATTTCACTAATTTTTCACCATTGAAAAGGCTTATAATTACAACCCAAAGTGGTACCAAAGCTCCTATAATTGCACCCAATCCACTGCTGATGTATTTCACGCCCCAAGTGCTCAAACCGTTGCTTAAAACAAAATTCAAAATACTCAAAATGAAGATTGTTTTCCATTGTTTGCCTTTTGGCCACGTTGTTTTTTTGAAAATAAAATAGGAAAGATATAAAGTAGCACCCAGAAATTGACGAATTGCTACGAGTTGCAAAGCGGGCATATATTTCACGCCTTCTTTGGAAGCAATCCAAGTGGTGCCCCAAAAAAAACTCACCCAACAAAGCGCCAAAATTGGTAATCCAACGGAACTTATTTTAGATTGAATTCCGCTTTTTATTTTTTGTATCAATTTACAAACTGTCTTTAATGAATTGGTAATTCAAAACTTTTTCTAATTTATCGGATAAAATGGTTTTCCCAACAGAAGGTTTTGAAGCCGCAAAGATAGGAAGTTCCAATTGAAATTCTTTTGCTTTTTGAGTATAATAATCTTCCCGACTCGGATGAAAAGGCGCAACAGCATTGAAGGTTTCGCCCCAACAATTAGATTCAATAATTTTCAATAGTATACCGATACAATCTTCTTGATGAATCAAATTTATTGGTGCATTTGGATTTTCAATATTGGTTCTACCAGCCAAAAAACGAATTGGATTTCGATCTTCGCCAATTAATCCTCCAAATCGCAAAACCGTAGTTTCAAAATGAGAATTGCTTTGTAAAAGTTCCTCGCACGCTACTAATTGTTTGCCACTTTCGGTATCAGGATTTGCAAATGTTTCTTCTGTAACCAATTTATTATCATCAGAATAAACAGAAGTAGAACTCACAAATACCACTTTTTTAATTCCTGCTTTTTCAACAAATGGAATTAAATTTTTAATTTTAGCAACAAAATTTTCAGTTGCACTTCCTCTTAATTTTGGCGGAATATCAATGATTAAAACCTGACTTCGTTCCAAAAATTCAGATACATTTCCGTTGACGGTAACTTCTACCAATTCAATCAAAAAGGGTGAAATTCCAGCATTTTTCAGCGTTGAAATTTTTTCAGTTGAAGTCGTCGAACCCTTTACAGAAAATCCGTTTTCTAATAAGGCTTTCGCCAATGGAAATCCCAACCATCCACAACCAAGAATACTAATTTTTTTCATTATTATTTTTTGTAACCAATTTGTTTTCGTTCTTTTTGGACGGCTTCGTTTTCATCTCTCTTTATTAGAAAATTCAAAGCTTCATATATATCACTAAATTGCTTGTCATATTTACTTTCTATTTCCAATAATTTAGAATTAAATTCTTTGTTTTCAAGCGAATATCTTCTTATTATTACAAAAGTTCTCATAATAGCAATATTTATATTAATGGCTACTTCTGAATTTAATATTCCACTTAACATTGCAATTCCTTGTTCTGTAAAAGCAAAAGGCAAGTATTTTTTGTGTTTTCCACGTCCATTTTCCTTTAAGGTCACAATTTGTGACCTTAAAGATTCATACTCGTCTTCAGTCAATTGAAACATAAAATCTTCAGGGAATCTACTGATATTCCTTTTAACGGCTTGATTTAAAACTTTTGTTTGGATATCATAAAGTTCCGATAAATCAAAATCGAGCATTACTTTTTGCCCTCTAACTTGGTAGATTTTGGATTGTAAAATTGAAATTTCCATAGTGTATATTTAATTTATTTCGTTTTTTAATGTATCAATATCACTCATCAAACTATCTTTTGCAATCAAACTATTTAATCTGTAATTTTTAGTTTTAGGAACAACAATAGAAGGAACAATCTTCTTTTGAATCACAATCGCATCATTCAATACAAACGGCATTGGCATCATCCAAGGCAATCTTTTGGCAATTCTGAATATTGGATTGGTCAATAAATCAAAAGAACTTTCCATCAAATCCATATCAAAAGTAGCATTTGCTGCAATCGAAAACTGTAATTCCAACGGATCATTATCTACAACATAATAACTAATTAATCGAGTTCCTTTTCGCAAATACAAACTTCCTTTTTGTGCCAAAGCAGTTGCTCCATTAGCCTTCAAATTATAGAAAACCATTTTTTCATTGGCAAAAATATCATAGCGATTTACATTTCTATTCGGAGAAATCCGCATTTTTATGTACCGCTGAGAACCGCCAATACTATCCTGAAAAAATTCAATTGTGGGTTCACTAATTTCTTTTACATCGGCTTCAGCTGAAAACGTAAAACCAGATTTGTATTTGCTAAACAACGGATTATCATTTAAAATTCGTGCACTTTTTGGATTATCGCCTAAATACGTTTTCGTCCATTCATCTAAATTCAAATCATACGTTGCCCAAACAGCTTTGTCCGAATCCGCATTATAAATATAAAGTAAGCTGTTCGGTTTTGCCGTCCCTTTCGCATAATTGGAATTGAAATGTGCTTTCGCAAAAAAGCCAATCGAAATCAATAGCAGTACAAATGCCCAAACTCCTTTTTTAGGAAATGCACCAAAAACGGGCAATAGCAATCCAAAAACTAAAACTGTCAAAACAGCACTTCCAATCAAAATTTTCAATCCCAAACCAATCGGAAACATAATTATAAAAGGCACAAAAATGATAAGCGATGGAATACTCAAAACCAAATTCAGCGTGGGATTTGATTTTTGTGTGGTGATAAAATACCCCAACATCAACAAACTGAAAAACAATGGAATTACAAAAAATCCCGCTCCAGGCAAATAAAAAGCAATCGCAGAATTGATAAGAATCCAAATAAATAATGGTGCTACAGTATAATTTTCGCTTTTGTTTTCAGAATCCGATTTTATGTAAAACAAGAAGCAAATCGCCAAACTCAAAAACACAAAAGCGCCAATATAATCGTGCCCATTATACGTAAATCCTTGAAGAATATCGTTGTATTGTGGATAGATATTCAATAGTAATTTCCAACCAAAAAAGGTTACAATTCCTGAAACCAGCAATGAACCAAACAGATTCAAAAACCCTTTTCCAATTTCTGAAAACACCAAAACCCGTTTTCCAATACCAATAAAAACTAAAAATAAAAACAATAAAACCGCCACAATTAACATTGGAAAAATCCAAGAAAACGGATAACTTACAAATGAAAATGGCGTATTAAAATAAACGTAATCTTCCGAAGATTGCAAAGAATTCAAATCCGAATTTGAAAAATAATTCAACAAAGGCATCAAATAAGTTCCTTGATGTGCCAATGTTTTCGGGCTCAAATGGTCAATATCATCTTGCGCCGTGTGGTAATTGAAATGATTGTCAATAAACGCAAAATTAAATCCCTGAATATTTGCTTGCTCTCTAAAAACAGTCAAATCCGTATCGTTGGGCAACATTTTATAAATGCTATACATCAACGAATTGGAAACTGGAAACTCTGGATTTGCAGCAGTAAATTCCTTCACCAAACTCGCATTTCCCTGATTAACTTCCATCAACATATAACTCGGACCCGAACTTCCGCGGGCTTCAAAATTCAAAACCAATCCCACTTCTTTCGCCCATTTACTTTTGGTTACAAAAAGTGCTGCCCCATTCAAACCTAATTCTTCGGCATCCGAAAACAGAATAATAATATCGTTTTTATGCTTTGTTTTATTGTGCAAAAAGGTGCGTAAACCTTCTAAAATTGTCGCAATTCCCGACGCATCGTCACTCGCACCGTGAGAATAGGAATGAGGTGCGCTATCATAATGCGAAAGCAACAACAACGCTTTCGAGCTGTTAGAACCTTTAATTCTTGCTAAAATATTTTTAGATTTCGTCAAATTTCCCCAATCAGAAAGTGTCGTTCCTTCTTGAATTTGAGTCTCCAATCCCAAACTTTGTAATTCTGTAACCAAATAATCACCAACAATTTTATGATTTTCAGAACCTATATAATGTGGGTTTTCCGAAATTATTTTCACTTTCCCCAAAGCCCGCTGCGTCGAAAATTCCGAAAGCGAACCTTCTTCCTTTGAAACCCATTGCGGCATCATAAAATAGTAAATCAACCCAACGATAACAGCAATAAATAATAACGAAACAATGGCAGTGAATCTGTTTTTCATTTGAAATAAATTTGGAGTTAAATATCTTTTTTAACCAACATAAAATAATCATTGTCCAATGCGAGATAGCCTTGGTCATATAGAAAATGATAGGTGTTTCCGGTTTTTGTATGCAAAATATTGGTAAAAAATTCAAAATCGAAACCCTTGCTTAATAGTTTTGCTCGAGTGGTTTTGCTTTTTCCATCAACATTTAATGCCGTAAGAATGCGGTAATTTTTCCGCAATTTGTTGTTCACATTGCGCATAAAATTCGTACTATCCTTGTTAATTTTGTTGTTATACGAGTTCCTACAACCGTCGCTGCAAAACTTTTTGTCCTCGCGACCCACAATTTTCTCGGAGCATTCTAGGCAGGTTTTGTTCATAATTTTGTCATTGCGAGGAGTTGCGAGGCACGAAGCAAAGCAATCTTTCCCCTTATTATTAATGTCATTTTGAAGCGAATTTACAGTCAATTTTTACCAATCCTATTCCCGCTGTTCGTTGCAATCCACGCAAAAGCGTGGGATTTTCACTGCCATCGGGGCTAATGAAGTAATGCCTCTTGTAATTGTAATTTTTGGCATAAAAGTATTATAATCATTTTACCGCTTGACTATATTTCTTAGTTCCTCAAGTACAAATTCATCTTTAAATTAAGCCTTAAAACCCCAATTTCTTAAAATCCTGTTAGCTGTTCGGCTTTTTATTCGGTTTTAAATTCTATTATATAATCTTTGATTGGTATTCCTTTTTCAGAAACGAATGACATACCTGAAACTATAAATTGATATTCTTTATTTTCAATTAATTTTACTTCTATAATAACTGATTTTCTATCGTCTGAATATTTAACATTACCGAATTCTGGAAAAAATGTTTTTCCTTTTTCTCCATAATTTAGTGAATATCCTTTACCTTTTAATGGTTTGTCAAAATTAATAGTAAAAACATTTATTTTTGAACTTACGTTTTGGTTAAAATTATTAAATTCATTGATTGAAAGAATATTTGGTCTTTCTTTGTCAAACATTTTTTCATATTCCAAGATGTTGCTTGCGTAATCTTTATATGCTATAATTATGTTTGGAATATAACTTTCTAATGTCGGATATTTTTCTCTTTGGGTGCTATATTTTTCTAATTCATTTTCAAGTTCATTTATCCAAAGAAAGCCATTATTTAGATTATCTTGTATTTCTTCGTCTATTTCTTCCTTTTTAAAGTTATGGTCTTTCATATATTTAATTACAGATGCTCTTACTAATGCTTCGCTTAACATCGTTTTGTAATCGCCATATGCTTGATTTTGCATTTGTTTTCCAACAACAGCATAAATTTTTTCTCCGTTATTTTCAAACTTTTTTATGTTTTTTTCTATTAAGTCATTTACGAAAGAATGGTTAAATTCGTGTAAAAGTGTTGGAAAATAATCATTCAAACCAAATTTAGCCATTCCTAAACTATCTACGCTCCAAGTTCCCATTATTGCATAAACTTCTCTCGTTCCATTTTTAAAAACTATGTCTGGACCATAATTTCCTCCACCATTTCCTAATCCGTTCACAATAATAAATTTTTCTTTTGGTTCTTTTCCATAAAATGATTTGTACCAATTTAAATCAATATTTTGAAAAATTGGAAGAAATTTTTCACTTACATTTGCATAAAGTTCCGAATTATCTTTAAAGAATTCTTTGCAGTGCGCATCTTTATAAAAATCCTTTAGAAGTTTGATGAATTTTTCAGAATTATTTTTACCCCATCTTTCTTCTGGAATAGAATCAGAAATTTTTACTAATGGTTTGAACTTTGGTGCTGAACTTAAATGGATAGCCATTTTCATAACTGCATCATAACCAATTCCGTTTTCTTCACGAATTTGTTTTACAAATTTGATTAATTCGTGATTTTTATACTTTTCAAAGTGCTTTTCTATTTTGTCGGTGTAGAGTTTAAATCTTTTTGAATTATACTCTTTTGCGTCTGCAAGTCGAAATACAATACTTAAAAGTTCAACTCTTTCGTCAACTTTTGGTTTTTCTAATAAATTACTTTGTTGTGAAAATGAATTAACACAAATAAATAAGAATATTGTAAATAGAATTTTGTTCATTTTTTTTCGAATTTTCGGGCAAACTGTTTCATATCAACCAAATATACTCATAATTTTCCAATTACAAACGCTTACAAACAACTACAACCGAAAGTAAGCAGTTAACAACCGAATAAATTTTGGAAGTCGCCACATCTTTGCAATGTCGAAATCAAACAAGTATCGGCAAAACAAAGAATCTGAAACGAGTTCAGATCAAACCATTTAAATATTAAACGCCATGAGCACATTAAAAAACAAAGTACAGTTAATCGGTCACGTTGGTAATGATCCAGAAATCAAAACATTCGATGGAGGCAAAAAATTAGCCAAATTATCAATCGCCACAAACGAAAGTTACAAAAACGACAAAGGAGAAAAAGTTGAAGAAACCCAATGGCACAATCTTATTGCTTGGGGAAAAACCGCCGACATCATTGAAAAATACGTGGTTAAAGGCAAAGAAATCGCCATTGAAGGCAAACTAACCCACAAAAGTTACGATGACAAAAACGGAGAAAAACGCTACGTCACCGAAGTCGTAATTGATGAATTACTAATGTTAGGAAAATAAAAACTACCCTTTAGTTTTCAGTCGCAGTTTTCAGTTTATCTGTCAACTGCGACTTTTTTTTGTTTATCCAGTACGAATTTCAATTATTTTTTTCAGCCACGAATTACACAAATTGTCACGAATTTTATTTTTAATTTCTTTAGGTTTAAT
>JBILPJ010000242.1:0-2955 GCA_044373975.1 Flavobacterium sp.
TACCATTAACCTGAATTGTATTTGTATTGGTATCTTGAATCCTAACCGCTACAGCTCCAGTTGCTGAATAACCGTCAATCAAAATATTACTAAAATCTCCGTTTCCTTCTTTTTTGAATTGAATTGCATCGTATTCAATAGAAGCGTTTTCAGTTACAGTTCCTGCAGCTCTTTTTAAAGTAATATTAGTTACTTTTGG
This sequence comes from Flavobacterium sp., assembly GCA_044373975.1. Taxonomy (GTDB): domain Bacteria; phylum Bacteroidota; class Bacteroidia; order Flavobacteriales; family Flavobacteriaceae; genus Flavobacterium. The sequence continues at coordinate 200 of JBILPJ010000242.1, forward strand.
GTAGAATGCATTGTTAAAATTTTTACATTCTATTTCCATACCAAAATTTCCTGTACCTGTTTGATATGCATACCAGTTAGTACTTTCTTGACCTTTCCAACCATCTTGCCAGTCAAATGAATCATCAAAATTCCCGTAAGAAATTGCATTTTTCAAATTTACAGTTCCTCCGTAAAATTCAAAACCATCATCAGCTCCTTTGTAAGAAACTAAATTTTCTAATGTTGTACCTGAACCAACAGAATAGAAAGAAAAACCATTCATTTCGCTAGTTCCATCTGTAATTTTTTTACCAGCATATTCTACTCTTACATATTTTAATGAACCACCATTGTGTGTTGCATTAGTTCCTCCGTAAGGCAACGCTAAACCGTCTTCTGAATTTGCAGTTGTAACTCCAGCAGCACCAACAATAGGTGCGTCTCCGTACATAATAATTCCTCCCCAAGAACCAGGAATTTTTGAAGTTTCTGTCATTACGATAGGTTCTGCAGCAGTTCCATTCATAATTAATTTTCCGCCATTTAAAACTACTAATGCGTCAACTCCACTTGTTGCATCTGCAGTAATTGTAGATCCTGCATCAAAAGTAATAGTTACACCAGATTGAATTTTTACAATTCCTTTCAAAGTATAAGTTCCATAAGCAAATGTTTTACTTGCTGTTAAATCTCCAGTAATTTCTCCAACTACGGGTACAATTGGAGTACTTGTTTCATCGTCTGATGAACATCCTGTGAAAATTGTTGCTAAAAAAGCTAAACTAAAAACTAATTTTTTCATTGTGTTGTTTCTTTAAATTTGTTTTACAAAAATAATAGCTAATTATTTTTATGGTGTTAACTTAAAATTATGTAATTATTAAAATTAATTTAATTTAATGTAAATTAAATGTTATATCAATTATAATTATCGATTGGCCAATATTCTCTGTTGTGATGCGGCGGTGTATTTGATTTCATTATTATATTTGAAATATTAAATGAAAGTATAACCTATAAAAAAAGAGCTTTTTTACGGCTCTTTTCAATATTAAAATGTATAAGATAAATTTAGGGAAAGACCTACGCCACGTTTATAGTCTTTTTGTAATAGTGACGATTCAGTAATGTTAACAGTACTTTCTTTTCCCATTTCTAATTTATAAGTTGGATTTAATAAATTATCTGCTGCAAACTTGAGATCAATATTTTTAGATAATTTACTGGTCCAAACAATATCTAATTTGCTAAAAGATTTTTCATAAACGTGATCTAATCCTGCCGTTCCAACAGCAAAAATACGATCTCCATAAACTCCGTAAACCAAAGTGATTGAGTTTTTCATTATTTTATTAAATTCAAAATCATACTTTAAATCAGAATTAATCAACCAATCCGAAGCACCTTGAAGTTTTCTTGAAGATGAATTTTCAATTTGATTTTGATTAATATCAACCATAACTTTGGTTTTCATTATTGAAGTATTAAATCCAAAAGAAAAATTAGAAAGGGATTCGTTAATTCTTGACAATTGTAATAGAAATTCTATTTCGGCACCAAAAAGTGTTGCTTTTTCTGAATTCTGAAAAGTACTAGTTTGTCCGCCACTTGTTGGTAAAAATATACGCTCTATTGGCTTGTTAATTGACTTTCCAAATAACCCAATTACAATCATTTCTTTGTTATTAGGGAATAATTCATACTTCACATCAACATTAATATTTTCAGAATCTTTCAAGTTAGAATTCCCAATAATTGCAGTTCCATCGGCATTTATATAAGTTATAGGAAGTACTTCCATAGTAACTGGACGTGTAATGGTTTTTGAAGTAGCAAAACGAAGGTTGTTTTTTTCATTCAAACTGTACTTTGCATTTAACGATGGCAAAACATATAACTCATTGTTAATTAATTTACTGTAAGGATCTGTTATTGAAGCAGATATTGGACGAAATTTGATAATTCTATCTGAATTTTCAAAACGAACACCTGCATTAACCTCTAAAGATTCGGTAAAATTCCAAAATAAATTTGCATAACCTGCATTTACAAATTGGTTCATTTTTACTTTATATTCAGCATTAGTTTCTTCAGTATAACGAACTAAACCGTTGGCAATATCCGATGATATTTGGGCGTCTATTGAGTTTAAGTTTGTGTTTATTGTTGTGCTAGTTCCAACTAACGGTCTTCCTGAAATAAATCGGTAGGTAGAGGATAAGTCATTTCTGAAAGTATTGTAACCAACTGATAATTTATTTGTTTTGCCTTTTGTTGTTTCAAAAATATTCCAATTGTATTCCAACAAACCTGAAACATAGTAGTTCCCTTTAACATTCAAATATTGGCGGTTTAAATTATTTCCACCATAAGTAGTAGTAATATCTGTTTCATTTGTTTTGTTTCCAACAATAAATTTTCTGTCAGGTTGTTGGAAAGAAGTTTTCACAAATGAACCTCCTGCTTTAACAGAATGTTTTCCGTCAGCTGTGATTTTATAATCTCCACTCAATTGATTATTGAAATAATTAGATTGCTCAAATTGATTCAATCGAATTATCATTGTATTATTATTTGTTAAACTATTGTTATAACCAAATTGATCTTCTATTTTACTTTCGGTAGAACGCAGGTAAAATGTGTTTGACGACAAACTCCATCTTGCAGTCTTATATTTTAATGCCAATAAAGCAGATGCGGAAGTTTGATAATTATAGGTAGAAAGGGCAAAATTCTTGTCGTAGTTACCTTGACCCTGATTAAAAGTTCTATCTA
>JBILPJ010000243.1:0-2950 GCA_044373975.1 Flavobacterium sp.
AAAAATGTATTTTTTTTAAAAAGAGAATTATCCTATATTTGACGGACGTAAATTAGCCCTGATGGAAGGGAAAATCCCACGCTTTTTTGCGTGGATTGGAATGACAGCAGGAAATAGCTCCAAAAAATTATAAAAATAAAATTCGGATATGAAATTATTACAAGGAAAAACAGCCATAATCACTGGCGGAAGTCGAGGAATTGGGAAAGGAATCGCAGAAGTTTTCGCAAAAAACGGTGCAAATGTAGCGTTCACTTACAGTTCATCGGTGGAATCTGCATTGGCATTGGAAAAAGAATTGAACGCTTTGGGCGTAAAAGCCAAAGGTTATCAATCGGATGCATCGGATTTTAATGAGGCTCAAACCTTTGTGGATGCGGTATTAGAAGATTTTGGAACGGTTGATATTCTGATAAATAACGCTGGAATTACGAAAGATAATCTTTTGATGCGAATGTCTGAAGAGGATTTTGACAAGGTAATTGACGTGAATTTGAAGTCGGTTTTCAATATGACAAAAGCGATTCAGAAAACTTTTTTGAAGCAACGTTCGGGTTCAATTATCAATATGAGTAGCGTTGTTGGCGTGAAAGGAAATGCGGGACAAACGAATTATTCAGCTTCAAAAGCGGGTGTAATTGGGTTTTCAAAATCGGTTGCATTAGAGTTAGGTTCTCGAAATATTCGTTGTAATGTGATTGCGCCAGGATTTATAGAAACCGAAATGACGGCGAAATTAAACGAGGATGTCGTGAAAGGATGGAGAGATGGAATTCCATTGAAACGTGGCGGAACTACTGAAGATGTAGCCAATGCTTGCTTGTTTTTTGCATCGGATATGAGTGCGTATGTGACGGGTCAAGTGATGAATGTTTGTGGCGGAATGCTTACATAAAAAATTATTTTAAATTTTAAATTTTAAATGTTGAATTTAAAATTTAAAATTCATCATTTAAAACAATTTTATCAATGACCACAAACACGATTCTATTGCTCTTGATTTCACTTCTAATAGCGGGTGGTTTGTCGTATTATCAATATTTTCATAAAGCTAAAATCAAGTCGAAAGCGCATTTTATTTTGGCTTTTTTACGTTTTTTTACAGTATTTGGCGTTTTATTATTGCTGATAAACCCAATTTTATCTCGTAAAACATTTGAAATTGTAAAAACGCCTTTGGTAATTGCAGTCGATAATTCCAATTCGATTGTGGATTTAAAAGCAGAGGCAACTTTATTAGAAGCGTATAAAAAAATTATTTCTAATGCCGAAATTCAAGAGAAATTTGATGTGCAATCGTATCGTTTTGATAGTGATTTTCAAAGTTCGGAAACTTTTGATTTCAAGGGAAAGCAAACTAATATTGATGAAGTTGCCAAAAGTGTTAAAAGCATCAATAAAAACGTAACGTTTCCAACGGTTTTAATTTCTGATGGGAATCAAACTTCAGGAAATGATTTCGTCTATAGTTTTGATGTAAATAATAAAGTGTTTCCAATTGTTGTTGGTGATACAATGACATATTTAGATTTGAAAGTAAGCCAATTGAACGTAAATAAATATGCGTTTCACAAAAATAAATTTCCAGTTGAAGTCTTTTTAAACTATTCAGGAACGAAAAGTATAACTGCAAATTTCAGTATTTCGCAAGGAAATTCGGTTTTGAACACGCAAACGGTTTCTTTTTCGCCTTCAAAAAAATCAGCCATCATTTCTGTTTTGCTTCCTGCGGATAAAATTGGTTTACAGGTTTTTAAAGCGGCAATAACTTCTAAAGAAAAAGAGAAAAATACGTACAACAATACTAAGAATTTTGCGGTAGAAATCATCGATCAGAAAACAGAAATAGCTATTGTTTCTTCGATTAATCATCCTGATATCGGTGCTTTGAAACGCGCAATTGAAACCAATGTGCAACGAAAAGTTACGATTGTTAAACCTAATGAAATTAAGGATTTGCAAAAGTATAATATTGCAATTTTATACCAGCCAACAGCTGATTTTAAATCATTTTTTGAAGCCAATACAACTGCGGAAATAAATACATTTATAATTACGGGAACCAAAACAGATTTCAACTTTTTGAACCAACAACAAAGCAGTTTGGCATTTAAAATGAGCAGCCAAACAGAAGATTATTTGGCTAATTATAAAAGTGATTTCAACCTTTTTGCGTTGGATGATATTGGGTTTGAACAACTTCCACCCTTGCAAAATTCGTTTGGAACGGTAACTGCTTCTGCAAATGTAAATGTGTTGTTGTCGTCAAAAATCAGGAATATTGAAACCAATGCGCCGTTGCTTGCCTTTTCAGAAAATCAAGGAAAACGGATTGCTTTTTTATTGGGTGAAAACAGTTGGAAATGGCGTTTGCAAAGCCACGTAGAAACAAAATCATATGAGAAATATGATGTTTTCATTGATAAAACAATTCAGTTTTTAGCTTCCAATGATTCCAAAAAATCATTGGTTGTGAATTACGAAGGATATTATAATTCGGGTGATGCAATAGAAATTTCGGCACAATATTTCAATAAGAACTATGAATTTGACGAAAAAGCGAGATTGAATATTACTGTTGTAAACAAAAATACGAAGGCTACAAAAACATTTGATTTATTGAAAACATCGACTTCATTTAAAGTAAATTTAGATGGATTATTGGCTGGACAATATAATTTTGTGGTCAAAGAATTGAATTCAAATACCGTTTATAACGGTTATTTTGAGATATTAGATTTTGATATTGAAAAACAATTTGTAAACCCAGATTTGAATAAATTAACCCAATTGGCATCCCAAACGAAAGGGCAAGTTATTTTCCCTAATAAAGTTGATGTGTTGATAAAATCGCTTTTGGAAAATGAAGAATACAAATCAGTTCAAAAAGCAATAGTTAAGAAAACGCCTTTGATAGATTGGATTTGGTTGCTAATTTTAATTGCAATTT
>JBILPJ010000080.1:0-9857 GCA_044373975.1 Flavobacterium sp.
TTGAATTTCAATGCTTCTGGATTTCCTATTCCTTCAAAGGGGGTTTCAGACAATTCAATTAATATCTTTGCGATTTTTTTAATAGTCGATTGATTTCCTGATTTTTTATGTTTTGCAATATCTAAACTTGCAGCAGGTTCTATTTCAATCCTAAACTTCCCCATATATCGTTAGTATCTAGAGTTATACATTTTGATTTGCCACTTTTCATATCAGCATATCTCTCTAAAATCATTTTTACAAACTCAGGATTATAAGGACTTTCCTCGACATTTAATTTTTTTGAATTAGTTTCAATAATCTCAATTCCTTTTGAATCATTAACCAAAACCTTCGTCATTTCTAAAAATGCTTTCCCTGCTTTGGTTCGTTCGTTAATTTTTAAGGTTAATGTGGTCATAACAATTATATTTGAATTACAAATATACAAAATTCGCACTATTTAAATTTATTTGAAACCAAGTACTTAACAAACATTATTTTTCATAGTAATTTCATTTTCAAAAAGATATTATTTTATCTTTATAATAAAGTTGAATTGATTATTCGTTAATTTGTAAATCTAAAAGAAAAAACAGTCTTATAAAATGAATTCATTAACAAAATTACTGCTATTATTCAGTATTCTTTATTTCCAAAATATTCTATCTCAAGAGAATCAAAATGCTACTATTTTGAAAATAGTACTTAAAAAATATTACAAATCTGAGAAGATTGTTTACAAAGGTCGTAGCCAATTACTTTACTTTTATTGCGATAAAGCCAATAATAATGAAGAACTAATTGAAGCTACAAAAAATAAGGAATTGCCAAAAGAATTTTTAAATGAAATAAAAAGTAAAATTGCAACTGATGTTAAAATCGAAGATTGGTCGGTTGAATTAAATGAAATTTATGCAACGGATTCAAATAATTTAAAACAAAAAATTAATGATTGCAAAACATTAGAAAAATATCATATCGTTTCTAAAAAGCTCAATTTAAATAATCAAAGATTACTAATTGTTAGCAAGCCTTTATTCTATTCAAAAGGCACTATTGCATTGGTTAAAATTACATTTTACAGGAATATAGAACACAATAATGGCGTGATTTTATTATTAGAAAAAGTCAATAACGAATGGGTAATTAAGGACGAACTTAACTCTTGGTCAACCTAAATTAATTGTGAAATTATCAATAAAAAATGAAATGAAAATAATAGAAATTATATCGATTTTAGAAGAAATGGCACCTTTAGCGTATGCTGAAGATTTCGATAATGTTGGATTATTAGTTGGTAATTTAGAAACCGAAGCAACTGGAATTTTAGTTTGCCACGATGCTTTAGAAAGTGTAATTGATGAAGCTATTGCCAAAAATTGCAATTTATTAGTGTGTTTTCATCCTATATTATTCTCAGGATTGAAGAAAATTACAGGGAAAGATTATGTTGAACGTTCCATTATTAAAGCAATCAAAAATGACATTGCAATTTATGCGGTTCATACGGCATTAGACAATCATCCTGAAGGTGTGAATAAAATTTTCGGTGATGCTTTAGGTTTAATAAATACTAAAATTCTAATTCCAAAAGAGCAATTCATAAGAAAATTAGTGACTTTTACAATTCCTGAAAATGTAGAAAAGGTTCGAAATGCCCTTTTTGATGCTGGTGCAGGAACAATTGGAAACTATGAAAATTGTAGCTTTAGCTCTAAAGGAATGGGAACTTATATGGGAAATGAGCACAGCAATCCTGAAATTGGTGAACGATTTGAATTTGTCGAGGCAGATGAAATTAAGATTGAAGTAACCTTTGAAAAACAATTAGAAAGCAAAATTTTAAAAGCACTTTTTGAAAGTCATATCTATGAAGAAGTGGCTTATGAAATCATAGAATTGCAAAATAAACATCAAAATATCGGAATGGGATTAATTGGAGAATTAGAAAATCCGATGACCGAAAAAGATTTTTTATTGTTTGTGAAAGACAAAATGCAATGTGAGGGAATTCGCCATTCTGAATTTATTGGAAAACCAATTAAAAAAGTTGCACTTCTTGGAGGAGCTGGAAGTTTTGCAATTAAAAATGCGATTTCTGCTGGCGCAAATGTTTTTTTAACGGCAGATTTGAAGTACCATCAGTTTTATAAAGCCGAAAATCGAATAATTTTAGCCGATATTGGTCATTTTGAGAGCGAAAGATATACAAAAAATTATATTGTTGATTTTCTTAGAAAAAAAATCCTTAATTTTGCAATCATTTTATCGGAAGAAAATACAAATCCAGTTAAGTACTTATAAATTATTATGGCGAATACGAAAGAACTAAATGTAGAAGACAAATTAAGAGCATTGTATGATTTGCAATTAATTGATACAAGAATTGACGAAATCAGAAATGTTAGAGGAGAACTTCCTTTAGAAGTAGAAGATTTAGAAGATGAAGTTGCTGGTTTAAGCACTCGTTTAGATAAACTTAAAAATGATTTGACCGTTATTGAAGATCTTATCAAAGCTAAAAAAATAGCTATTGACGATCACAACGAGTCAATGAAAAAATATGTTAAACAACAAGAATCTGTTCGTAACAACAGAGAATTCAACTCTTTAACAAAAGAAGTTGAGTTTCAAGAGCTTGAAATTCAATTGGCTGAAAAGCAAATTAAAGAAATGAAAGCTACTATTGAACATAAAAAAGAAGTGATTTCTCAATCTAAAGAAAAATTAGATATAAAATCAACTCACTTGAAACATAAAAAGACAGAATTGAATGCAATTATGTCTGAAACTGAAAAAGAAGAAGGTTTCTTAACTCAGAAATCAGCGGAATACCAAGCTTTAATTGAGCAAAGATTATTAGCGGCTTACACAAGAATTAGATCAAGTGTTCGTAACGGATTGGCAGTAGTTTCTATTGAAAGAGGTGCTTCTGCAGGTTCTTTCTTTACAATTCCACCACAAACACAAGTGGAAATTGCTTCAAGAAAAAAAATCATTACCGACGAACATTCAGGAAGAATATTAGTTGACAGCTCACTTGCTGAAGAGGAAAGAGAAAAAATGGAAAAGATGTTTTCTAAATTTTAATTATTTGAAGCCACGCTAATAACGTGGCTTTTTTATTATGAAGAAAATCAATTATTTCCTGCTCACAAAATCTATAGGTTTTTACATCAATGTGCTGAGTTTTATTTCCCCAAATAAAGCAACTCAAAAGGCCTATGATTTATTCAGTATTCCCAGAAAAGGAAAAATTACTTTAAATTCAATCCCAGAAATTCTTCAAGATGCCGAAGCAGTAATTTTGGATTTTGAAGGAAATACTATTCAAACTTATATTTGGAAAGGCGATGAAACCGTAATTTTCTTAATTCACGGTTGGGAAAGCAATTCGGGTCGTTGGAAAAAAGCACTTCCATTTTTATTAGAATCTGGAAATACAATTGTTGCAATTGATGCGCCTGCTCACGGATTATCTGGCGGAATAGATTTCAATGTTCCAAAATATGCCAAATTCATAAATCACGTAGCCAAAATATATAATCCTCAAATTTTAATTGGTCATTCCATTGGCGGCAAAGCGTGTTTATATTATCAATCATTATATCAAAATCCTTCGATTCAAAAGATGGTCATTCTTGGAGCACCATCGGATTTCAAAGTAATTCTCAAAAATTATATTGCATTATTGAGTTTGAATTCTATTATATATAAAGGTTTAGAAAATTATTATTTGGAAAATTACAACCTGAATATTACTGAATTTAGTGGTCAAATTTTTTCATCCAATATAACAACCAAAGGTTTTATTGCTCACGATATTGAAGATAAAATTGTTGCTTTTTCAGAAGGAGAAAAAAATGCAATTGCTTGGAAAGATTCAATTTTTATTCCAACAAAAGGAATTGGACACAGTATGAATGATACTGATTTATATCTAAAAATAGTTGCTTTTTTAGCAGAAGCGTAATTAATAAGCGATTTTCTAATTAACTTTGCACAATGGAAGAAAATCTAAAGCGTCTCAACAAATTCATTGGAGAAACTGGTTATTGTTCACGTCGGGAAGCCGATAAATTAATTGATGAAGGTCGAGTAACAATTAACGGCGTAATTCCAGAATTGGGCACGAAAGTTTCTAATTCAGATGAAATTCGGATTGACGGAAAATTAATTCGGGAACAACGAGAAAAACCAGTTTATTTGGCATTCAACAAACCGGTAGGAATCGAATGCACAACCAATTTAGATGTTCGCAATAATATTGTAGATTATATCAATTATCCAAAACGGATTTTCCCAATTGGACGATTGGATAAAGCCAGCGAGGGATTAATTTTTATGACGAATGATGGCGATATTGTTAACAAAATACTTCGTGCTCGAAACAATCACGAAAAAGAATATACTGTAACGGTAAACAAGCCAATTACAGCGCAGTTTATTGAAAGAATGGGTAACGGAATCCCGATTTTGGATACTATTACAAGAAAATGTAAAGTAGAACAAATCAGTCAATTTATATTTAAAATTGTTTTGACACAGGGATTAAACCGTCAAATTCGTAGAATGTCGGAATATTTAGGTTATGATGTAGTGGCGTTAAAACGAATTCGGATTATCAATATTTCATTGGATATTCCTGTGGGAAGATTTCGTGATTTGACAGATGCAGAAATCCTCGAATTGAACCAACTTATTGAACCTTCGAGCAAAACAGAAGAAGCGAGTTTGCCAAAAATAGAACCTGTAAAACGAAGAACAGAATTTATCAAAAAAGATGATCCAAGATTTAAAAACCGGGGAGATTATTAAAAATAAAAAAGCCTTAAACGAATAAAGTTTAAGGCTTTTTAGTAATTGAAACTTCTTATTTTATCAATTCAAAACTACGTTTTACAAAAGCTGTAAGTTCTTCCCCTTTTAATAAGTTTTGAGATAATTTAGCCAAATCCAATGCTTGTTTTACCAAACTTTCTTGAGCTGATTTATCTGTTGAATTTAAAATATTTGAAGCCAAATCAGAATTGGTATTTACCACCAAATTATACATTTCTGGCATATTTCCCATTCCGAACATTCCTCCACCACCAGACTGACTCATTTCTTTCATTCTTCGCATAAATTCTGGTTGCGTGATAATAAATGGTGCTGCATTGCTGTCTAATGCTTCCATTTGAACCGAATATTTTTGTTTCGGAACAAATCCTTCTAAAACTGTTTTTAAACTATCTTTTTCTTCGTCAGACAATTTAGAAATTGAAGTTTCTTCTTTCTTGATTAAATTATCAATGTGGTCAGAATCGACACGAACAAAAGTCATTGTGTTATTATCGCCTTCAATTTTTTGAATTAAATGCGAGATAATTGGAGAATCAAGTAATAAAACTTCGTATCCTTTTTCTTTCGCAATTTCGATATAACTGTGTTGCGCTTCTTTATTTGACGCGTATAAAACAACTAATTTTCCGTCTTTATCTGTTTGATTTGCAGCTAATTTTTCTTTTAATTCTTCTAATGTAAAGTATGTGTCATCAACTGTAGGATACAAAACAAATGCGCCTGCTTTTTCATAGAATTTGTCTTCTGAAAGCATTCCGTATTCTAAAACAATTTTGATATCATTCCATTTTTTCTCGAAATCTTCTCTGTTTTCCGTGAATAAAGATTTCAATTTATCAGCTACTTTTCGAGTAATATAATTCGAAATTTTCTTAACTGCACCGTCAGATTGCAAGCTTGAACGCGAAACATTCAATGGAATATCTGGCGAATCAATTACTCCTTTCAACATCGTTAAAAATTCAGGTACAATTCCTTCCACATTATCAGTTACATAAACCTGATTTTGATACAATTGGATTTTGTCTTTTTGAATTTGCAAGTCAGAACCTAACTTTGGAAAGTATAAAATTCCTGTCAAATTGAACGGATAATCCACATTTAAATGAATGTGAAATAACGGCTCTTCAAATTGCATTGGATATACTTCTCTATAAAAACTTTTATAATCCTCATCCGCTAATTCCGTTGGTTGTTTTGTCCAGGCCGGATTTGGATTATTGATAATATTGTCCACTTCTACTTCAGTAAAAATATTGTCTTTGTCTTCAGTTTCAACAAATTCACCTTTTTTCTGTTCTATTTTTTCTGTTTTGGTTCCAAATTTAATTGGAATAGGCATAAATTTATTATACTTATTTAGCAATTCACGAATTTTAAAGTCTTCTAAAAACTCTAATGAATCTTCGGCAATGTGCAAAATAATTTCAGAACCGCGAGTTGTTTTATCGCTTGGTTCCAATGTAAATTCTGGACTTCCATCACACGTCCAATGGGCTGCTGGTTCGTCTTTGTATGATTTTGTAATAATTTCAACTTTGGAAGCAACCATAAACGCAGAATAGAATCCAAGTCCAAAATGTCCTATAATTCCAGAATCTTTTGCAGAATCCTTATATTTATCTAAAAATTCTTCCGCACCAGAAAATGCCAATTGATTGATATATTTTTCAACCTCATCAGAAGTCATTCCAATTCCTTGGTCAATAATATGTAATTTTTTACCTTCTTTATCGATTTTTACTTCAATAATTGGATTGCCATATTCTACTTTTGCTTCGCCAATACTTGTTAAATGTTTTAATTTTAAAGTAGCATCGGTTCCGTTTGAAATTAGTTCCCGCAAAAATATTTCGTGGTCACTGTATAAAAACTTCTTAATTAAAGGGAAGATATTCTCTACCGAAACATTGATTTTTCCAGTTGTCATAGTTTAAAATTTAAAATTATTATTTTCTCAAAATAGTCAAATAAGATACCAATTTACAGTTAAGTGACAAATTGTCTTACAAAATAAATTTACAAAAAAAGAAGTCGATTTTACATTATAAAAACATAAAATAACGAATTGTTTTTATTTAAGAAGTTATCTTTGCCAACTCAAATTATACAATATATTTATGCTTCGAGTTCAAAATATTTCATTTGGTTACGATGATAAAAAGGTCATAAAACAAATTGATTTCACTATAAATAAAGGACAAAACATTGCTGTTATTGGCGAAAGCGGTTGTGGAAAAAGTACTTTATTAAAACTCATTTATGGTTTATATGATTTGGATGAAGGACGAATTTTTTGGAATGAAACAGAAGTTTTAGGTACCAAATATAATTTGGTTCCAGGAATGTCATTTATGAAATATTTGTCGCAAGATTTTGACTTAATGCCCTATATTACTGTTGCTGAAAATGTGGGTAAATACCTCTCAAATGTTCATCCTGAGAATAAAAAACAGCGCATTGAAGAACTTTTGGAAATTGTTGAAATGTCTGATTTCTCAAATGTAAAAGCCAAATATTTAAGTGGTGGTCAGCAACAAAGAGTGGCATTGGCAAGAGTTCTAGCATTAGAACCCGAAGTATTATTGTTGGACGAGCCTTTCAGTCAAATTGATAATTTTAGAAAAAACGCACTTCGTAGAAATCTGTTTGCCTATCTAAAATCAAAAGAAGTTACGTGTATTATTGCCACTCACGACAGCACTGATGCACTTTCATTTTCGGATGAAACTATCGTTATGAAAGACGGAACGATATTGGCGAAAGCCGAATCTGCACATTTATACAAAAATCCAATAAATAAATATACTGCCTCCCTTTTTGGGGAAGTTAATGAACTTAAAGCATCTCAATTAATTGAAAATTATCTGGAAGACGACACGCTTTTATTGTACCCACATCAATTAAAAGTTGTTGAAAATGGATTTTTAAAAGTCATTGTAAAGCAGTCTTACTTCAAAGGAAGTCATTATTTAATTAAGGCTGCAGCCAATGGAAAAGTGATTTTCTTTGATCACGACTCTGAATTAGAAGTGAATGTTGAAGTTTCATTGATGCAATCCTAAAAAAATTGACATAAAAAAAGGCCGCCTTTCGGCGACCTTTTAAAATCTTTAAACACTAATTAATTATTGTTTAATTATTTTTTTGATTGTTACTTCACCAGTTGATTCATTGATGATTTTAACAACATATATTCCATTTCTTTGAGAAGAAAGGTTTTCATTTAATACGTTGCTTCCTTCTGATAATTGTACGTTTTTAGAACTTACAACCATACCATCAAAAGAATAAACCGTTACAGAAACTGAACCTGATTTAGTTGCAGATAATGTAACATTGAATGAATCAGTCGTTGGATTAGGATACATTTCTGTAACGCTAACTATTGACATTTCTTCAGAAGTAGTATTAACTACTGATGGAGCACAAGCTAAATAAGTCAATGAAACTGATTTTACTAAACTTGATAATCCACAACTATTAGTAGTCATCACTTTAATAGTTTGTGTTCCAGTAAGTGAACCATAGTTTACTACAACAGAATTTGTACCTTGACCGCTTACAATAGTAGCTCCTGTTGGAACTGTCCAAGTATAAGAAGCAGCAGCTAAAACCGCTGGAGTTGTAAACGTTTGATCACAACTAGAATAAGTCGTACCACCACCAATTGAAGCAACTGCTGGCATAACTTTAGTAACCGTAGTACTCTTTCCAGTAGTGCTAGTTGCACAACCGTTTGAAGAAGTAATAACAATTGTTCCTGTTGCATATCCTGAAGGATACGTTACTGAAAACGCTAAGTTACTTGTTGATAAAACATTACTATCATTTGAAGAATTACTTGCGCTTGTTACAACAGCACCTGCAGGAGCAGTAATGTTATAAGAAGTAGCATTTGTTCCAGCTGTGAAAGTATAGTTATAAGTAGCTAATCCACAAACACCTGTTATTTGACCTGCAACTGTTGCAGGAGCAGAAGGCAATAATCTTGTAATTGCTAAAGTCCTTGCTGTAGCGCTAGATCCAACTCCATTTGAAGATTTAACTGATACTAATCCTGCAGCAGTATAATCAGAAGTATAATTAACAGCTATTGAATTACCAGTTGCAGATCCTACGATTGTAGCACCTGTTGGAACTGTCCAAATATAAGCATTTGCAAAAGCACCAACAACTGGAGCAACTGTATAAGTTACATTTGTAGAAGTACCCGCAACAGAACAAACATTAGCTGTTGAAGCTGTAATTACTCCTGGAGTAGCTGGTAAAGCTCTAGATAATGTTAATGTTTTTGCAAGAACAGAAGTTCCACAAGAATTAACAGAATTTACACTAATTGGTAAAGAACCTATTCCGCTTGCAACATTTGCAAAATCTACTGTAATTACATTAGAAGTACCACCAGAAAGTTGGTTTACACCTGCAGGTAATGTCCATAAATATGAAGATGCTCCAGCGTTAAGAGTAGCTGTTAACGTTAATACTGTTGAAGTTCCAATAAATGGACCAACAGCAGTAATATTAGTTGTTGGTGAAATACCATCAGCATTTCTCATTACTAAAGCAGCTGGTGCTGTAGGAAGTGCTCTTGTTAAATTCAAAGTTTTAGCAAGTGTAGAAGTTCCACAACCCGCAACTGATTTAACACCAATTGGAAGTGCTGTAAGATCTCCAGATACACCAGCAAAATTAACAGTGATAACTCTTCCATTACTACCTGACATTAAATTTACTCCTTGAGGAAGTATCCATTGGTATGAAGTTCCAGTAGCAGCAATACCTGCAGTTAAAGTTAACTCAGTAGTTGACCCTATGAAACCACCAATTGAAGTAATTGCAGTTGTTGTAACACCATTGGTCAATACCAAAGTTGACGGTGCAGCTGGTAAAGCTGGAGTCAATACAAGTGATTTTGCTAAATTAGAAGTACAACCAGCAGCATTTACTGCTTTTACACCAATTGAACCAAGTGATGTAAGACTGTTAAGCGCTACGTTAGCAAAATTTACTGTGATTGTATTGTCTAA
>JBILPJ010000081.1:0-9826 GCA_044373975.1 Flavobacterium sp.
GCATAAACCATGGGTAAAGCCACATTATCCAATGCGGTTGTTCTTGGTAAAAGGTTGAATGTTTGAAATACAAAACCAATTTCTTTATTACGAATTTCAGCCAATTCATCATCGTGCATTTTACTAACGTCTTTTCCATTCAAAATATAACTTCCAGAAGTTGGTGTGTCCAAACATCCCAAAAGATTCATCAAAGTAGATTTCCCAGAACCTGAAGGTCCCATCAACGCTACGTATTCGCCTTTATTTATTTCTAAATCAATTCCTTTTAGGACATAAACGACTTCGTTTCCAAGAACAAAATCTCTTTTAATATTCGTAATTTGAATTAGTGGATTTGCCATTTTTATTTGGAATTCAATTTTAATTAGTTAAAATGTATTGCTTTTATTTTCGTGGGTTTAAAAGTACAAAAAGGAAGTATTGATTTCCTAATTACAACTCTTTTTTTAACGTATTTAATTTAAATTTAAACCCGAATTACGAAATGTTCTTTTTCTTGTTCTTTTCTAAAAAATACAATTCCCCATTGAAAAGTATCGATTGTAACCGTAACTTTTGGATGGTTTTTAATAATTTCCCAAGCTTCTTCCATTTCGGCAGACCAATGAATATCATCAAAAATCCAAACAGTTTCATTGGAAATGGTTGGTAATAAAAGTTCAAAATAATCTAATGTGGCTTGTTTTTGATGGTTTCCGTCGAAGTAGATTTGGTTGATGGTTGTTGGTTGTTGGTTGATGGTTTTTAAGTAAGTTGAAAATTCAGTAACTACCAATTCTACGGTATTGAAATTGAATTTTTGCAATTGCAATTGACATTGATTCGCCGTTTCCGAGCAACCTTCTAATGTTGTAATCGTAGCTTTTGTCCCGACACTTCGGGATCCTAATGCAAGGGCAGAAGTAGCTAATCCCAAAGAAGTTCCTATTTCTAAAACCGTTTCGGGCTGAAAATAATTGGTAATTCTGAATAATAATTCTGCACGTTTTCTACTGATTCCAGCTGTTTTTGCAATTTTCGCAATTTGTCTTTTATTCGATTTAAAAACTTTTGAACCTGCACCAAAATCGGTTACTTCAATCGAATTTTTATTTACTAAAAGTGAATTTCTATAGTTTTCCAACACCAGATAATCGGGTTTTGGTTTGCTATCATAAAAACATTTTGTCACCAAAAGAAACACAAACGGGGAATGTACGCCGTGTTCGTTCTTGGAGTTCCAAAGGAATTTTAGGTATGATTTTATTTGAAATAGCATAAGATAGTTGCAAAGTAGGTGCGAAGATACTAAGATTTTAGTTAATTTGTTAATGCGCTATTTACATCTGACAGGTTTTTAAAACCTGTGAGATGTTACAAATAAGCAAATCCTCGATTAAACCTTTGCGCCTCAAAAAAAACTATATTTGCGAACTTAATGAACATTACCTATTTTTAAAATGATAAAGGAAGAATCAGACTCAATTAAACAAGTAATAACATCTGAAGAAATTGACCAATGCATTGCTGTTTTGTCTCAATTAGTTTCTGATACCGACCAAATATTTGATATTCCTTCTGACCAACGAATCGCTTTGATTAAAGCAGCGGGACAATTTTCTCGCCCCGATCGTGATGAATTT
Source organism: Flavobacterium sp. (assembly GCA_044373975.1). Lineage (GTDB taxonomy): Bacteria > Bacteroidota > Bacteroidia > Flavobacteriales > Flavobacteriaceae > Flavobacterium. The sequence continues at coordinate 1,626 of JBILPJ010000081.1, forward strand.
TCACGCAGAATAAAAGACGGAAAATTGGCTGCCAAACGCAAATTAGAAAAGAAAGATAGAACCGCTCGCAAGGAAACTGGAATTCGTTACGCCCGAGAAGCAAGCGTTTTTATTGCGCCTAAATTATTGGCTTCGCAGGATTTGGAATCCAAAGAACAACGGGAATTAGAAACCCCTAGAAATTGCTATGTCTGCAAAACGGAATTTACCAAAATGCATCATTTTTATGATACGATGTGTTCCGAATGTGGCGATTTCAATTACGCAAAACGTTTTCAAACTGCCGATGTAAACGGACAAATTGCAGTAATAACAGGTTCCCGTCTGAAAATTGGGTATCATATTAGTTTGATGCTTTTGCGTGGTGGCGCAACCGTAATTGCTACAACTCGTTTTCCTGTGGATTCGGCTTTGCGATTTGCCAAAGAAGACGATTTCATGGATTGGGGACACCGACTTAAAATTCACGGATTGGATTTGCGACATATTCCGAGCGTGGAAATTTTCTGCAATTTTATTGAGCAAAAATACGAGCGTTTGGATATTCTAATTAATAATGCCGCTCAAACCGTGCGACGACCAGCAGGATTTTATTCCCATTTAATGGAAAACGAAGAAAAACCAATTGCTACTTTGCCAATAAACGCTCAAAATTTATTATTGGATCACACCAATTGTCTCGATGAATTAAAAGTTTTGACAACTGGATTTTCATCCAATGAAAATATGCCGGTAACTTGGCACGGACCAGAACCTGGAATTGGTTTGCGGGCTTCCGCCAAATTATCTCAAATTCCGTATTCATTCGATAAGGCATTGGTGGCAACCGAAGTTTTCCCAGAAGGCGAGTTGGATGCCGATTTGCAACAGGTCGATTTACGAAAAACCAACAGTTGGCGATTGAAATTGGGACAAATAGAAACCACCGAAATGATTGAAGTGCAATTGGTAAATTCTGTTGCGCCTTTTGTGTTGTGCAACCGCCTTTCGGAAGTGATGAAAAAAGACACTACGGGCAAAAAACACATTATAAATGTCTCGGCAATGGAAGGGAAGTTTTACCGTGATTTCAAGGAAGACCGCCACCCGCATACCAATATGGCGAAAGCTGCTTTGAATATGCTAACCCACACCGCCGCTGGAACTTTGGCAAAAGATGGAATTTTTATGAATGCAGTAGATACGGGTTGGGTAACCGACGAAGATCCTGCCGAATTAGCCAAAAGAAAACAGGAAGAGCAAGATTTTCAGCCACCTTTGGATATTGTTGATGGTGCAGCACGCGTTATGGATCCTTTGTTTGACGGAATTAATTCAGGGAAACATTGGTGCGGAAAATTCTTGAAAGATTACAGACCGATAGCTTGGTAAATCCCCTAACCCCCAAAGGGGGAACTCGCAACGGATAAAAAAACTACAACAGAATTAGATTTTGTTGTGGTTTTTACATTTTTTTTCTGTGAAAATCTGTGTTTTATTACATATTATTTTTTACCCTAATTTTACACTCTTTTTGTAAATCTTCGTGTTTTCTCTTCGTGAATCTTTATGAAATATTTTTAAAAAAGATATTCTGAATTTCACTAAAAATAAAAAGCTCGGACTATAAATCCGAGCAATTGGGTTATTCAGTTGAATAAACTGCAAAATAAATCTGCATTTACTATTTGCCTTTTTTTGGCGACTGAATTGCTAAGGCAAATGCTATTCCAAATAATAGCGTGATTAGCCCTGCAAAATATGGGATTAGGTTAGACATCTTTGCTGTTTTGTATTAGTTTTAAATAAATACCAAATGCTAATATCGATGGAACCCAAATTCCAATAAATATCGCTTGATCCTTGTTCCCCTGAAAATATAAAATCTCTGAAAAAATTAGAGAAAGTAATGCCGAAACGAATAACAGTTTATCGGATAATGTGAATTTTTTTAACATCTTGTAATTTTAAAATTGTTTATAATACTATAATAAGTAAAGCTATAGATATAAAATGCTTATTAGTTATTTACATCAATTTTTTATAAAAATATTAAGTGTTGTTTTAGTATTTTCCCTAGTAAATTGAAATCTAGTGCTTTTCAATCAATTATCGTTCAACTATATAGGAATAGCTAAAAAAAACCACAACAGAATTAGATTTTGTTGTGGTTTTTACAATTTTTTTCTGTGAAAATCTGTGTTTTATTTCCGTTTTTTATTTGTGAAAATCTGTGTAAATTTGTGTCACATTTTTTTTCTTATATTCACAACCTTCGTGAAACAATAAAATTACCCTTCCATTTTACTCGAAAGCTCAAACCAGCGTTCCTCTTTCGCTTCCATTTTGGTAATTATATTTTTCAATTCATTTGCCTTTTTCTCAATATCATTTTCATCCACTTTTCCATCAGAGAATAATTGCTCAATTTTGGCTTTATCAATTTCTAAATCCTTGATTTCTCTTTCAATTTTCTGAAATTCTTTCTGCTCATTAAAAGTCAAATTTCCAGTCGGATTGTTTTGCTTCCAATCTTTCTTTTCCGATTTATTGTCTTCTTTTTGCGCCACATCAGCACTGTCTTCATACGCTCTAAAATCAGAATAATTCCCAGGGAAATTTTCTATCACGCCTTGACCTCTAAAAACAAATAAATTATCAACGATTTTATCCATAAAATACCTGTCGTGAGAAACCACCAACAAGCAACCGGGATAATCCAAAAGGAAACTTTCTAAAACATTCAACGTCACAATATCCAAATCATTCGTTGGCTCATCAAGAATCAAAAAGTTAGGATTCTGAATCAAAACCGTACATAAATACAACCGTTTCAACTCGCCACCACTCAATTTCTCTACATAATCATATTGCTTTTTGCTGTCAAATAAAAACCGTTCCAATAATTGCGAAGCCGAAATAATTTTCCCTTTCGTCAACGGAATATATTCGCCGTATTCCTTAATCACATCAATCACACGCTGCCCCGGTTTTGGATTAATTCCACTTTGCGTGTAATAACCAATTTTTATCGTTTCACCCACGACCACTTTCCCACTATCAAGCGGAAGTGTTCCTGTCAGCAAGTTCAAAAAAGTAGATTTTCCAGTTCCATTTTTACCAATAATCCCAATGCGTTCGCCACGTTGAAAATCAAAATTGAAATTATCCAAAATCACGTGATCCTTGAATTTCTTGGAAATCTTGTGAAGCTCAATAATTTTGCTTCCCATACGTTCCATATTAATTTCCAATTCTACCACATTTTCCCGACGTCGACTTTGTGCTTTTTCCTTAATTTCATAAAAATCATCCTGACGCGATTTACTCTTGCACGTTCTCGCTTTTGGCTGGCGACGCATCCATTCCAATTCTTTCACAAACAAGTTTTGCGCCTTGTCCACACTCGAATTTTCCGATGCAATTCGCTCTTCTTTTTTCTCTAAATAATAAGAATAATTTCCTTTGTATTGGTATATTTTTCCGTTGTCCAATTCAATGATTTCATTACAAACGCGCTCTAAAAAGAAACGGTCGTGCGTCACCATAAACAACGTAATATTTTCTTTGGCAAAATAACTTTCTAACCACTCAATCATCTCTAAATCCAAGTGATTCGTAGGTTCATCAAGAATTAATAAGTCAGGTCGATTGATTAAAATAATCGCCAATGACAACCTTTTTTTCTGTCCACCCGAAAGATTTTTGACTTTCAACTTGAAATCTTCCAACTTCAATTTGAACAAAATTTGCTTGTATTGCGTTTCAAAATCCCAAGCATTATGTTGGTCCATTCCGTCAAATGCTTTTTGATATGCCTCCTCATCCTCTGGGTTTTCCAACGCTTTTTCATAAGCCGCAATCACCTTCAAACTCTCATTATCCGAAGCGAAAATGCTTTCCTCAATCGTCAATTCCTCCTGCAATTTATTGTCTTGCGATAAAAACGCCATTCTAATGCTTTTTCGAAGCACCACTTGCCCAGTATCAGGCTCGTCAAAACCATTTATGATGTTCATAATAGTGGTTTTTCCCGAACCATTTTTGGCTATAAAGGCAATTTTTTGGTCTTTATTAATTCCAAACGAAATGTCTTTAAAAAGCGTTCGCTCTCCAAATGATTTCGAAATATTTTCTACTGATAAGTAATTCACAAGTGTATTTTTTTGCAAAAGTAAGGCTTTGAAAGCCAAGAAGCAATCTTTTAATTTGGAGCGAATTGAAAGTCTATTATTCCAAAATCCTATTCCCGCTGTCATTCCAATCTGCGCAATTGCTTCGTGCCGAGCAATTTCACAGGATTTTCCCTTCCATCGGGGCTGCTTGAGAAATGCCTTTTGTATTTTTAATTTCCCGAAAAAAAGAACTATATTTGTTATAAATCCTACATTATGAAAGCCCCAAAAAAAGATTCTAGCGACCAAAAACCTGATTTTCTTCAAAAACCAGCAATTGAATATTTAAAAGCCGAAAATTATTCTTCAGAAGAAGAGGAAGAAATGCATCCAATTTTAATTCAATTATTAGAAAAAGCAATTAAAGAATCAGAACAAGGATTGGGAATTCCTCACGAAGAAGCGATGCGCAGAATTAAAGAAAAATATCCATTTATTAATGGGATATAAAAAAAGAATCGACTTACTTGTTTTTTGGAATAACCTGAATAATCCCGCCGAATTAATTAAGTTGCTGTAAATTCTATCAAAAATAGAACTTTTTTACGTTCTAAATAGTTGATTGTTTTTTTGTACATTTGAATTATAAAATCCTACATTATGAAAGCCCCAAAAAAAGATGCTACCGAACAAAACCCTGATTTTCTTCAAGAACCAGTAACTGAATATCAATCAAAATCCGAGATTGCTGTAGAAGATGAAATGACGGAATTATTAGAAAAACTCATCAAAAAAGGCTTAGAGCAGATTGAAAGAGGCGAAACTAAACCACACGCTCAAGTTATTGCAGAAATGAGAATAAAGCATAATTTGAAGTAGTAATGTATGTTATTAAATGGTCTTTTTTATCTAATGAATCATTTTCAGAAGAAGTTTATTTTATTTTAAGAAAATGGAGTCAAATTGAAGTTGATAAATTTTCAGAATTAGTTTTTGATTTTACAGATAGATTATCAATAAATCCAGAGATTGGAATTTATAATCCAAAATTAAATTGTTTTTCAATCGTAATCTCAAAACAAACTACGCTGTATTATAGAATTTTGGAATCTGAAAAAGAAGTTACGCTTGTGCTGTTTTGGAACAATAAACAAAACCCAATTCAAATTAAAAAATTATTACGATAAGTTTCTAACCCTCTAATTGATAAATTTTCTATTTATATTTGTCAAATGCAATTATCCGTAATTATCCTTAACTATAACGTGCGCTACTTTTTGGAGCAATGTGTGGCAAGCGTTCAAGAAGCGCTTTCAAACATTGACGCCGAAATTATTGTTGTCGATAATAATTCATCGGATGATAGTTGCGAAATGATGAAAATGCGTTTTCCAAACGTGAAACTCATTGAAAACACTGCGAATTCTGGTTTCCCAAAAGGAAATAACATCGGAGTTGCGCAAGCCAAAGGTAATTATATTTGTATCTTAAATCCTGATACAGTTGTAGCCGAAGATACGTTTCTAAAGATTCTCGCATTTGCTGAAAAGCAAAAAAACATCGGAATTGTAGGTTGCAAACTCATCGACGGAACTGGGAATTTTCTGCCAGAAAGCAAACGTGGCGTTCCAACACCTTTCGTAGCATTTACCAAAATTTTTGGGTTGTATAAATTATTTCCAAAAACAACTCTTTTTAATCGGTATTACGCCCAACATTTATCGGAAAATGAAACTGGAAAAGTTGATATTCTTGTTGGTGCTTTTATGATTATGAAACGGGATTTATACCTCGAAATCGGTGGTTTTGACGAGAATTGTTTTATGTATTCTGATGATATTGATTTATCGTATATGGCATTGAAAGAAGGAAAATCAAATTACTATTTTCACGAAACAACCGTAATTCATTACAAAGGCGAAAGTACCGTAAAAGATGGATTGTATATGAAACGCTTCCGGGAAGCAATGCAATTTTTCTATAAAAAACATTTTAAAAGTTCTTTTATATTTGATGTTTTTATGAAAATTGGCGCGTTCTTTTTTGCATTGGTAAAGAAAAATCAAAGCAAACTAAAACCATTGCAAGCCGAGGAATATGTTTTATTCTCAAATGATGAAAACCTGAAAAATAAACTAGAATTGCAGTTGCATAAAAAATTACATTGGCAATCAAAAATTGAAGGAAATAACTTATTTTCGCATAGTATTTCAAATAAAAAGCAAACAGAAATCCTCTTGGACAACACCGATTTATCGTTCAAGGAAATCATTTCTTTTTTAGAAGCGAATAAAAATCAAGGTTTTACCTTTAAAATTATTCCTAAAAACAAATCTTTTATGATTGGTAGTAATAATAGTAATGATAAAGGAACGGTTATAAAAATCGATTAAAAAATACATTTAATGCAGTTGTTGTTTAAAATAAATAGTAATTTTGCAAATTGAATACACAAAAACAACTTTAGTTTAAGAATATGGCAAAGTTTGAATTGAAATTACCAAAAATGGGAGAAAGTGTTGCAGAAGCAACGATCACTAATTGGTTGAAAAAAGTAGGTGAAAAAATCGAAGTTGACGAAGCAGTTTTAGAAATCGCTACCGACAAAGTTGATAGTGAAATCCCATCGGAAGTTTCTGGGGTTTTATCAGAAATACTTTTCAATGTTGATGATATTGTAAAAGTAGGTCAAACCATTGCAATTATAGAAACCGAAGGCGGAGTTTCAGAAAGTCCAAAACAAGAAATTATTGCCGAAGAAGCTGTTGCTGCTGTTCAAGAAACCGTAGAAGTAGCTATAAATACTGTTGCTGCTTCAGCAAATTTTTCAGATTCCGATAAATTCTTTTCCCCTTTAGTGAAAAATATTGCCAAACAAGAAGGAATTTCAATTTCCGAATTAGAAGCAATTAATGGTTCTGGAAAAGAAGGACGCGTTACAAAAGAAGATATTTTGAAATTCGTAGAAAGTCGAAAATCAAATGTTGTTGCACCAGTTTCAAAACCAACAACCATCAACAATCAACCAACAACTATTTCAGTAAATGGTGGCGACGAAATTGTGGAAATGGACAGAATGCGAAAGCTGATTTCTGGATATATGATGGCGTCAATAAATACATCGGCTCACGTGCAATCATTTATTGAAGTTGATGTTACCAATATTTGGAAATGGCGTGAGAAAAATAAAAATGCTTTTGAAAAAAGAGAAGGGGAGAAGCTTACTTTCACACCAATTTTTATGGAAGCAGTTGCCAAAGCATTGAAAGATTTTCCAGGAATGAACATTTCTGTTGATGGCGATTATATCATCAAAAAGAAAAATATCAACCTTGGAATGGCAGCTTCTTTGCCAAACGGAAACTTGATTGTTCCAGTTATAAAAAATGCCGATCAGTTGAATTTAGTGGGAATGGCAAAAGCCGTTAACGATTTAGGAAACCGAGCAAAAGCTGGAAAATTAAAACCAGACGACACACAAGGCGGTACTTATACAGTTACAAACGTGGGTACTTTTGGAAGTGTTTTCGGAACACCAATCATCAATCAGCCCCAAGTTGGGATTTTAGCGCTTGGAGCAATTCGTAAAGTTCCTGCCGTAATTGAAACCCCAGAGGGCGATTTTATTGGTATCCGCAACAAAATGTTCTTGTCTCACAGTTACGATCACCGTGTTGTAGATGGTGCTCTTGGTGGAAGTTTTGTAAAACGCGTAGCCGATTATTTAGAAGCCTTTGACATAAATAGAGATTTTTAGAAACATATATTTCAAATATAAAATGACCTCAATCGAGGTCATTTTTTTTGGTTTATAATTAACGAATTTATATTTTAATATTCGTAATTTAGTGTAAATCAAATATATAGAAATTATGAAAACAATAAAACTTATTTTTTTACTATTGATTTTGTTTGTTTCATATGTGAATTTTGCACAATTTGGAACCCTTGACACCTCATTTGGAAGAGGCGGAATTGTAATAACCCCTTTTGCTGGTTTCGATTCAGCCGTTCAATCCTTATTGATTCAGCCCGACAATAAAATCATTGCTGGAGGTTCAATTACCAAAAGTGTAAGTACTCAATTTAGTTTGGCAAGGTATAATA
>JBILPJ010000082.1:0-9789 GCA_044373975.1 Flavobacterium sp.
TAGGAAGTACCGCAGTTGCACAAACAATGAATAGTGGCGTAAGTGCCTATTTGGGTGGGAAATTAGGTTTAGGAAATCAAGTTTCTACCAATTCATCAGCTTGTACAACGGGAACTGAAAGTATATTGATGGCATTTGAAAGAATAAAATCTGGTCAAGCCAAACGAATACTCGCAGGCAGCACAAGTGATTCTGGGCCTTACATTTGGGGAGGTTTTGATGCAATGAAAGTTTGTACTTACAAACATAATAATACACCCGAAAGTGGCTCAAGGCCAATGAGTGAAAGCGCTTCAGGATTTGTGCCAGGCAGTGGGGCAGGGGCATTAGTCCTAGAAGATTTAGAAAGTGCGTTGCTTCGTGGAGCAAGAATTTATGCTGAAGTTTTGGGTGGAAATGTCAATTCGGGAGGACAGCGAGGTACAGGAACAATGACTGCACCAAATCCAACAGCAGTTCAAAAATGCATTACAAGTGCAATTAAAAATTCGGGAATTTCAGCAAATGATATTGATGCAATTAATGGACATTTAACAGCAACTTCAAAAGACAGTTTAGAAATTGAGAATTGGAGTACTGCATTAAATAGAAAAGGAAATGATTTTCCATATATAAATTCTTTAAAATCAATGGTAGGTCACTGTTTATCTGGTGCTGGAAGTATTGAAAGTGTGGCAACTGTATTACAATTGAAGCACGGTTTTATTTTTCCGAATATAAATTGTGAAAATCTAAATCCAGAAATTACTGCAATTATTGACGAAAGTTGCATACCGCAAAAATTGATTGAAAAAGAGTTGAATATCATCATCAAAGCAAGTTTTGGTTTTGGTGATGTAAATGGATGTGTCGTATTTAAGAAATATTAAAACTAAATATTAAAATAATGGATAAAGAAGCAACAATCACCAAATTAAAAGCAATTATAAAGCCGTTCATTAATAATGACGAAGCATTTGAAAATCTTACAGAAACCACTGATTTTATTACTGATTTGAATATTAATTCTGCAAATTTGGTCGATATAATTTTAGATATTGAAGAAGCATTTGCAATTGATATTGATAATCAATCAATGGAAAAAATGTTGACTATAAAAGCTGCTTTGGAGATAATTGAAACGAAATTAGCTGAAAAATGATAGGAAATGACATTGTTGATTTGGCATTAGCGCTAAAAGAAAGCAATTGGAAAAGAAAAGGATATTTGGATAAAATATTCACGATAAACGAACAATTACTTATCATAAAATCTGATAATCCTGAAAATATGGTTTGGAATTTATGGAGTAGAAAGGAAGCTGCTTACAAAATTTTCAATAGAAATACTGGAGTTAGAATCTATAATCCGATTCAATTTGAATGTTTTGACACCGACAAATCAATCGGAAAAGTAATCAATAATGGGGTTTTATATTATACAAAAACAGAAATTAATGTAGATTACATTCATACCGTTTCCGTACTAAATAGAACTGATTTTGAAAGCATTAAAATTTTAAATAGATCTAACGAAATAATTAAAATTGAAAGAATTCCTTTTCTAAAGAATGATAGTAAAAAAGTACTACACTCAATTTCAATAAGTAATCACGGAAGATTTGAGAAAATAGTTTCTTTATTTTAAACCCAATCGCAACTTTAACTTTAAAAATAAAAGTGCAATAGTATAGGCTTCTTCAGGTGTTGAAGCTATTTCTGATGATGCAGGAAGTTTGAAATGAGCGCATAACTGATCGATGGAAACGGGTTTGTCTGAAAGGTCATTTAGTTTTTGAAACATAATTTCAATATCCAAAGCTTCGTTTTTTAAACGACCACAATCTAATTTTTCAAGAGCAACATTAATCAAATTCACAACATAATCTATTCTGTGACCAACCAAAGTCGCATTGCCAATATATTCAATAAACGCTTGAATTGCTTCACGTTCACCAAGTTTTGGCTGTGTACTTTTAATTATAAACTCATTCGACAATCCGTTATCGTGCAAATAAATATATTGCAATAGTACCACTTCAAAGCTATCGCCAATACGAATACTATCTTGTTCAATTGCTACTGCGCCAAAGGATAAAATTACATCTTTTTCGGGATTTGTTCCTGTAGATGTTGTACTTAACGAAACATAACGCTGCGATTTTTTCTCGAATTTAGAAAGATAATTCTTCCAAAATTCGGGATATTCTTTGTTTATATTTTTAATCCAATCTAACATATTATGAAAATTGAGTCAGTTGAAAACTATCTTTAATTAATTCTTCCAATTCTTTCATTGGAGCTAAAGCATTCTTTAAATTTTCTTTATCGACTTTAGATAAATCCTCTATATTAATAAATTGCCCAGAATTATCATATTTCAAACCTTCTGAAGTTCTTAATTTAGATAGCGTTTGAAATGCATCTGCACAGTTCAAATAAATTTCAGAATGTTTTGAATCTATTATTGCCAATTGCTTAAATCTTAGAAAAGTATTGTTTATTCCTTTAATATTATGACTTAGAACAAATAGTCGTGCACCATCAACCAAAGGTAATAAGGCTCTGTTTTTTATATCAAATTTACCTTTATTAACGCCAGTTTCTTCCACATTGAATTTTTTGAAAAAGCTTAAAGGTGGTGGTTTTCTCAAAGCATCGTTGCCTAAATAGTCAAAAAACAATTTATTTTTTTTAGTATTTACAAAGATAATATCGGTAATTGCATCTTCTATTTTTTGTTCGCCAAAAGCAATTTCATAATCAAAAAACACACTACTAATTTCATTGTTTTTTTCACCTGGAGTATTCATCCAATTGCTATATTGTTTTACCCACTCTGTCAATGATTTACACCATAGCATATTACTCGAAACGTGTCCGTTTTGACAAGGTTCATACCCAACAATTTCTAAAGTTGAAACCGCTTTTTTAGCCAATTTCATAAAATAATTCTTCACGTCCCGATATTTATCTGCGGCAACATCTTCAAACACCAATATACTATCTTGATCGGTCAATAATAATTGTTCTTTTCTACCTTGACTACCAATACTTAACCACGCAAAACGAGCAGGAGGGGAGCCTAAATCTAAAATTGCTAATTCTACGGAACGTTTTATGATTGCAAGGTTTATTTCACTTGCAATATTAGTAATATGAGTTAAAGGAATGTTTTTGGCTAATGACGTTTGTACTAAATCTGAAAGTTTTGAACGCACTCGAGTTAGATCACTTGCATTTTGTGAACGTTTAACTTCTTTAATAAAAACCCCAGGATTACTCGCTTGAGAAACAATTAAATCGTGCTCGGTAATAATTCCTTTGATTTCAGATTTATCGGAACCATCAACAGTAACGCACAAATGACTGACATTATTTTTTAATAAAAGCAATTGCGCTTCGGCTAATGAAACATTTTCAGCAACAGTAATTACTGGAGATGTCATTATTTTATTAATCGTAGAAATAATCTCAAAACGCCCAGTTCCAATTTTTGTTCGCATATCAGTATCTGTAACAATTCCGATAGGGAAGTTGTGTTCCGAAATGATTGCGTTATCAACTAAATTGTCCGTCATCATCTGAGCAACATCTTTAATAATATGATTTGCGGTTACTTTTAAAGGTGTTTTATTGTATGATAAAGATTGAAAATAGGTAATTTCAGTGGGTTTTGTCGTAAATGCTACATTATCTGACAGTAATTTCCCTCGATTTTCTTTATCCGCTGGATTACTCGTATTATTGGCAAAACTCTCTAAAAGGAAATTTAAAACCTCTGCATTTTGAGCTACAAATGGTCTGAAAGTTGCAATTGGAATGGCATAAACAATACATTCTTCACGAGCTTTTGCCGTCATCATATAATTATTTTTTGCAAAAAATGGTCGTAATCCAAAAACATCACCGGCTACACATTTATTTAGTAAAGTTTCTTCAGAGTCAGAAATTACAGATAAATTGATAACACCAGATGCAACCATATAAAAACTATCGTGTAAAGTATCGTTAATTTGAAATAAAGTTTTATTTTTTTCCAAATTAATAACACGAATATTCATCGCCACAATTGTCAATTCTTCAACTGAAAGATTGTTAAACGGTGGGAATTGCTTCAAAAAGTCAGCAATACGAGAGGCAATAGTGTTCATATAATATATACTAATTAAATACGTTTGTAAATTTATACTTTATTCTTAAAAGATACAAGAATAGTAAGTTTTAAAATATTCTATTTTACATAATATAAATTATAGTTCACTAAAGTAACAATTTCAAAAGTGACTTTTTTATGTTTAAAACTGAATTTCCTCAATTATAAAGCTATTCAAGAACGCTATTGATTTTTGAATATCATAATGTAAAATTCGATCTTCTTTTACAAAAGGAACTTCTTCACGATACGATTTTAAAAACATTTCAATAAAATCACTTGATTTTAATGGACGACGGAATTCAATTGCTTGTGATGCATTCATTAATTCAATGGCAAGAATTCGCTCTAAATTATCCATAATTCTTAGTGCTTTGGTAGCCGCATTAGCACCCATACTCACGTGATCTTCTTGACCATTTGAAGAAACAATACTATCAATACTGGCGGGAGTTGCCAATTGTTTGTTTTGACTTGCAATACTCGCAGCGGTATATTGTGGAATCATAAATCCAGAATTTAAACCTGAATTATCAACCAAAAACGCAGGAAGATTTCGCAATCCTGAAATTAATTGATACGTTCGTCTTTCAGAAATACTTCCTAATTCTGCTAATGCAATGGCAAGAAAATCTAAAGAAATTGCCAACGGTTGTCCGTGGAAATTACCACCAGAAAGTATCTGATCACTTTCTATAAATACGTTTGGATTATCTGTAACTGAGTTGATTTCGGTTTTAAAAACTTTTTTAACATAATCAAGCGCATCTTTTGAAGCACCGTGAACTTGCGGAATACATCTGAAAGAATACGGATCTTGAACGTGATTTTTCGGTTGTGCAATAATTTCGCTTCCCTCTAAAAAATCATTTACACGATTTGCTGTAACAATTTGCCCTTTGTGAGGCCTGATAAAATGTATTAACTCGTTAAAAGGCTCTTGACGACCATCAAATCCTTCCAAAGAAATCGTTCCAATCAAATCGGCCAAATAAGAATATTTACTGGCTTTTATGAGGATATGTGTTCCATAAGCACTCATAAATTGCGTTCCATTTAGTAATGCCAATCCTTCTTTAGATTGCAAAACAATAGGATTCCAACCAAAATGTGCCATTACAACAGAAGTTGGTACTTTATTTCCGTTAAATACCACTTCGCCTTCTCCTAAAAGTGGCAATGATAAATGGGCTAAAGGTGCCAAATCACCGGACGCACCAAGAGAACCTTGTGTATAAATTATAGGTAAAATATCATTATTATAAAAGTCAATCAAACGCAAAACAGTCACCAATTGCACCCCCGAATAACCATAACTCAACGATTGAATTTTTAACAGCAACATCAATTTCACTATTTCTGAAGGCACTTCCTCCCCTGTTCCGCAAGCGTGTGATTTTACTAAGTTTTCTTGAAGTTGCGAAAGGTTTTCATTAGAAATTTTAACATTACAAAGCGATCCAAAACCTGTATTTATACCGTAAATAGCGGTTTCATTAGATTCCATTTTTTTATCTAAATAATCCCTGCATTTTTGAATATTTACCCTTGCTTCTTCAGATAATTCAATGGTTTTGTTATGACTTATGATTTCTTGAACTACTTCTAACGAAAGAATATCGGTACTTATATAATGAATGTTGCTCATAATTATTGTTTATTTCAAGCACAAAAATCCGTAAATACTACTTATAAAGCAAGGTTTATCCCTTTATTTTATGATTATTATAATTGTGAAACAGATTTTATGTAGGCATTTCCAATATTCTCAATAATATCAGAGGCAATAAATGCTTGGTAACTCATTTTTGGTGCTGCAATATCGGCAGTTAATCCGTGTAAATAAACACCTAAAATTGCTGCGTCTAATGGTTTGTAGGATTGAGCAACCAAACTTGTAATAATTCCCGACAAAACATCGCCACTTCCTGCTGTTGCCAATGCTTGATTTCCTGTAGTATTTTCATAGATTTCATCTTGAAAAAAGATTACTGTTGGCGCACCTTTAACCACAATTACAAGGTTGTATTTATGAGATAATTGCGCTACTCGATACCTTTTATCTTCATCTGAATCCCATTTTCCGATAAGTCGTTCTAATTCTTTTGGGTGCGGAGTCAAAATGGTGTGTTTTGGTAACAATTCCAACCATTCTAAATTTTTAGACAAAATATTTAATCCGTCAGCATCAATGATTAATGGGGTTTTATTGCTTTTTAAGAAATAATGAAAAGCGTGTTGGGTGTCCGTATCTTGCCCCATCCCCATCCCTATTCCAATTGCTTGAAATTTATTTTCGATGTTAATAGCTGTCAAATGTCCCATAAAATCATCGGTTTCAACCATCACTTCAGGATTTGAAATTTGCAAAATCTCATAGCCACATTTTGGAATAAAGGCAGTAACTAATCCGCAACCTGATTTCAAACAAGCTTTTGAAGCCAAAACTACCGAACCCATTTTTCCATAACTTCCACCAATAATCAAAGCGTGTCCTTGAATCCCTTTATGAGTAAATTTATTAACGGGACGGTATCTTTTTCTAAATTCTTCTCTATTAATTTCCATAAAATAATGATTTTATTATGCTTAAATTTACGATAAATTGACAGATTATTTATACATTTATCAAAATAAGTTTTAAAAATTGAGAAATTCATATTAATTCTTAGTTTTAAAATAAACTGTTTTTGAATGTTGGTAATAATTACTACATTTGAAATTATGATTACCAAATTGAATTCATATCAACTAAAAACATCAACCGAAATTACGGTTGTATTTTCAGTTATTACAATTTCTACAACAACTATTACCCCTTTGGGGTTCATTTTTCACATATAATCCACTTTATTTCCTTTTTCGTAAGAAAAAAAAACACTATTTACCTCATTATAATTCTACACAATGAAAATTTTAAAATTCGGCGGAACTTCGGTTGCCAATGCAAATAACATAAAATTAGTCCTTTCAATTGTTGAAAATACAGCGGCAACTTCAACGAAATTAGTCATAGTAGTTTCTGCTTTCAGTGGCGTTACCGACTTACTGATTTTAGCAGCTTCAAAAGCAGCTTCAAAAGACATTACATTCAAAGATGTAGTTTTACAAATTGAAGAAAAACACAAGCAAGCAATTGAAGAATTAATAATTACGAGTCAACAGAAACCTTTGTTAGATGCTATTAATAGAGATATTAATCACCTAAAAACACTTTTAGACGGTTGTTTTTTATTGGGAGAATTATCCAATAGGACTTCAGATACAATAATGGGATTTGGCGAACTATTATCTTCTCAAATCATTGCGAAAGCTTTAGAACAAAAAGTTCACAATTCAGGATATAAAGACAGTCGCGAAATCATTAAAACCAACAATCATTTTGGAAAAGCGGTTGTGAATTTTGACCTTTCTAACCAATTGATAAAGGATTATTTCAATTCTAATGTCTTCAGAGTTACACTAGTTCCAGGGTTTATTGCCACATCAACAGATGGTTATTCTACAACTTTGGGTCGTGGTGGTTCTGATTATACGGCTGCCATTTTAGCTGGCGCATTGAATGCTGAATTACTCGAAATTTGGACAGATGTAAGCGGAATGTTTACCGCAAACCCAAAAATCGTAAAACAAGCACATCCCATAGAAACAATTTCTTATCAAGAAGCAATGGAATTGTCGCATTTTGGGGCAAAAGTGTTGTATCCACCAACAATTCAGCCTGTTTTGAAATTGAATATTCCAATTGTTATCAAAAATACATTTGAACCTAAAGCAGCTGGAACTTATATTTCATCTGAAAGAAATGAAAATGAAAACCCAATAAAAGGAATTTCACATATTGACAATATCGCTTTGCTAACGCTTGAAGGCTCTGGAATGATTGGCATTTCTGGTTCTTCAAAACGATTATTTGAAGTGTTATCCAATGAAAATATCAATGTTATTTTTATCACGCAAGCTTCTTCTGAACATTCAATTTGTATTGGAATTTTAAATGAAGATGCAAATAATGCTAAAATTGCAATTGATAAAGCATTTGAATTAGAAATTGCTCAAAACAAAATTGATCCAAGTATTGTCGAAGAAAACCTTTGTATCATTGCTTTGGTTGGTGAAAATATGAAAAGTCACCAAGGTTTGAGCGGTAAAATGTTTAGTACTTTAGGAAAAAATAATGTGAACATCAGAGCTATTGCGCAAGGAGCTTCAGAACGAAATATTTCAGCGGTAATCAACAAACGTGATGTTAAAAAAGCTTTGAATACATTGCACGAATGTTTCTTTGAAGAAAATGCAAAACAGTTGAATTTATTTGTAATGGGCGTTGGAAATGTAGGTGAAAAATTCATTGAACAAATTCACCAACAAAAGAAATTCTTAAAGGAAAATTTAAAAATAAACCTTCGTGTTATTGCTTTATCGAACTCAGGAAAAATGCTTTTTGACGAAGAAGGAATCTCATTAAATAATTGGAAAACAAGTTTAGAAAATGGTGAAGTTGCGAATAAAGAATCCTTTATTTCTAATGTAATTGCACTCAATTTAAGAAACAGTATTTTTGTAGATGTCACAGCAAATGAAAGTGTTTCTCAAACGTATGCGCATTATTTAAAACAAAATATTGCTGTGGTTACGTGCAACAAAATTGCGTGTTCTTCTGCTTATGAAAATTATAGTAATCTGAAACAATTGTCAAGAAAATTCAATGCACCATTTTTATTTGAAACCAATGTTGGCGCAGGTTTACCAATAATTGACACTTTGAAACATTTAATTGCATCGGGTGATAAAGTTCATAAAATTCAAGCCGTACTTTCTGGAAGTTTGAATTTTATATTCAATAATTTCGATGAGAAAAATTCTTTTCACGATGTTGTAAAAGAAGCTGGTGTTCAAGGATTTACAGAGCCTGACCCGAAAATTGATTTAAGCGGTGTTGATGTTGCTCGAAAGATTTTAATTCTTATTCGCGAAAGCGGTTATAAAATGGAAATCGAAGACATTGCTAACGAATCTTTTTTACCAGTAGAATGTTTAGAAACTAAAAATAATGAGACGTTTTTTGCTTCCTTAATAAAAAATGCAACTCATTTTGAAAACATTTATAAAGAAGCGTTGTCAAAAGATTGCCGTTTGAAATATGTTGCCAAATTTGAAGATGGAAAAGCAAGTGTGGGATTGCAATTTATACCAAAAGAAAGTCCGTTTTACAATTTAGAAGGAAAAGATAATATTGTTCAATTTTACACCGACAGATATGTTGATCAACCTTTATTAATAAAAGGTGCTGGTGCTGGTGCTGCGGTTACGGCTTCAGGAATTTTTGCCGATGTAATAAGAATAGGAAACGTATAATTCAGTCGTTCAGTTATAAAGCACAGAAGTTAATGACTTTGAACTTTAAGACTTTAGACTTTAAGACTCATAAAAATGAATGAAATAAAAATATTTTGCCCCGCTACAATTGCTAATATTTCTTGTGGATTTGATGTCCTTGGATTGTGTTTGGAAGCTACTGGCGATGAAATGATAATTAGAAAATCTGATGTAAAAGGCATTAGAATCACTAAAATCGTAGGTGCTGATTTGCCTTTGGAAACTTCTAAAAATGTCGCTGGAGTTGCTGCTTTGGCACTTTTAGCAGTCATTGAC
>JBILPJ010000083.1:0-9757 GCA_044373975.1 Flavobacterium sp.
TTTTCAACGAATCTGAATCCAATTCAGGAGCTCCTATAGTCGTTTTAGGATATGAAGTTGCACAAGGACTTTTTGAAGGCAGTGATCCAATTGGTAAAAAAGTTCGATTGTACGGGCAAAAATTTACGGTTGTTGGGGTTTTGAAAAAACAAGGTGCTGGAATGTTTGGTGATAATAATGATACTTCGGTTTATTTGCCTGTCAATTTTATACGAAGATTGTATGGCGATAATAATGATGCGATGACTCCCGTAATTCTCATCAAGCCTGAAAAAGGCATAGATATGGAAGCCTATAAAGCAGAACTTACACAAAAATTAAGAAATTATCGAGGGATGAAAACGGGCGAAATTGATAATTTTTTCATTAATGTTTTATCAGGATTCACCGATTTGATTGACGGGATTATTTCCCAAATGAATGTTGTAGGTTGGATAATAAGTGGATTCTCCTTGTTGGTTGGTGGTTTTGGAATTGCCAATATTATGTTTGTTTCCGTAAAAGAGCGTACGAATTTAATTGGAATCCAAAAATCATTGGGAGCCAAAAACCGATTTATATTATTCCAATTTCTATTTGAAGCTGTTATTTTATCTGTAATTGGCGGATTAATTGGGTTATTTCTGGTTTGGATAATCTCTATTATTTTAACCAATGTCTTGGACTTTGAATTTGTTTTAGGTTTTGGAAATGTCCTTTTAGGAACTGGATTGGCCGCATTAATAGGATTAATTTCAGGAATTTTACCCGCCATTTCAGCATCAAAATTAGATCCTGTTGAAGCTATAAGAACTGGAATGTAGAAATATAATTTCAGTTACAACATAAAAAAAACACAAAGCATAACTTTGTGTTTTTTTGTGTCTTTGTGATAAAAAAACTTATCTCACATTTATATTCTGAATCAAATCAATATATAAATTAATTTTGTCTTTCAATTCTTTTCTTGGTGTAATAAAATCCAGAAAACCGTGTTCTAAAACAAATTCGGCAGTTTGAAATCCTTCTGGCAAATCTTTTCCAGTCGTATCTCGCACCACTCTTGGTCCTGCAAATCCAATTAAAGCGCCTGGTTCAGAAATATTAATATCGCCTAGCATCGCATAAGAAGCAGTAGTTCCTCCTGTAGTTGGATCAGTACACAATGAAATATATGGAATTCCAGCATCGGCCAATTGCGCTAATTTTGCGGATGTTTTTGCCAATTGCATTAAGGAATAAGCAGCTTCCATCATCCTTGCACCACCTGATTTTGAAATCATTACAAATGGCGTTTTATTTTTTATAGCGTAATCAATTCCACGAGCAATTTTTTCTCCTACAACAGCTCCCATAGAACCACCAATAAAGGCAAAATCCATACAGCAAACTACCAAGTCTTTTCCTTTGGATTTTCCAACACCAGTACGAACCGCATCTTTCAATTTGGTTTTTTCCATAGCGTCTTTCAATCGGTCAGCATATTTTTTGGTATCCACAAAATGCAAAGGATCTTTAGAGGTCATTTTAGCATCTAATTCCTTGAATTCGTTGTTGTCGAATAAAATTTCGAAATATTCTTTACTTCCAATTCTTACGTGAAAACCGTCTTCTGGACTAACCCAAAGGTTTCTCGCTAATTCTTCGGCATCGATAATTTTCCCTGTTGGGGATTTATACCACAATCCTTTCGGAACATCTTTTTTGTCCTCCGTTGCTGTAGTAATTCCTTTTTCTGTTCTTTTAAACCAAGCCATAATTTTTATTTATTATAAATGTTGAATTTTAAATTTTGAATGAAAAGATTTTGCATTTTAATAATTTAAAATTCAACATTTAAAATTTAAAATAATTTAAAGTGTGTTCACGTTATTCAAATCTGCGAAAGCTTGTTCCAATCTCGCATTGAATGTCATTTCTCCTTCACGAACCCATTTTCTTGGATCGTAATATTTTTTATTAGGTTGTTCTGTACCTTCTGGATTTCCGATTTGAGTTTTCAAATAATCAATATTTTTAACCATATAATCACGAATTCCTTCTGTATATGCAAATTGTAAATCGGTATCGATGTTCATTTTTATAACACCATAACCAATTGCTTCTCTAATTTCTTCAACCGTAGATCCTGACCCTCCGTGAAATACAAAATCAACTGGGTTTTTTCCTGTGTTGAATTTTTCTTGCACGTAATCTTGTGAATTTTTCAAGATTTTTGGTGTCAATTTTACATTTCCTGGTTTGTAAACTCCGTGAACATTTCCAAAAGAAGCTGCAATTGTAAAACGCGGACTTACTTTCAATAATTCTTCATAAGCATAAGAAACTTCTGAAGGTTGTGTGTATAATTTTGAACTATCAACATCTGAGTTGTCAACGCCATCTTCTTCGCCACCTGTAATTCCAAGTTCGATTTCCAATGTCATTCCCATTTTGCTCATTCTTGCCAAATAAGTTTTGCAAATTTCAATATTTTCTTCAATTGGTTCTTCAGATAAATCAATCATATGAGAACTATAAAGTGGTTTTCCAGTTTCAGCAAAATGAATTTCACTTGCGTCCAATAAACCATCTATCCAAGGCAATAATTTTTTCGCACAATGATCTGTGTGAAGAATTACAGTTGCACCATAAGCTTCTGCTAAAGTATGAACGTGTTTTGCTCCTGCAATTCCACCTAAAATGGCTGCTTTTTCATTTGCATTTGGCAATCCTTTTCCAGCATTAAAAATACAACCTCCGTTAGAAAATTGAATAATTACTGGTGCGTTTAGTTTTGCAGCTGTTTCCAAAACTCCATTTATAGTACTTGAACCCGTTACATTTATTGCAGGAAGTGCAAATCCTTTTTCTTTTGCATAGCTAAAAATTGCTTGTACTGAATCGCCAGTTGCAACTCCAGCTTTAATGTTGTGTGACATTTTGTGTTGTTTAAAAGTTAAAGTTTACAAAATTAATAATTATAAAATTAGAATGGGTAATTAATTCCAATATTTACAACTGAATGTGCAAAATTGTAATCTCTAAACCATCTGTTACTTTCTTCATCGGCTGGATTATAGGTTTTAAAACCAAAATCCAAACGAATTATGAAAAAATTAAAATCATATCGAAGTCCAAATCCTGAACCTACCGCACTATTTTTCAGAGAATTAAAATTTCTAAATACCGAAGTCTCGTCATCGACATTATCCAAAACATTCCAAATATTTCCCGCATCTACAAACAAAGCACCGTTTAATTGCCCTATCATATTGAATCGAAGTTCGGCACTAAATGCTAATTTTAAATTTGCTTCATTAAAATCATTAATTCCGCCACTCGCTCCTGGTCCTAATCCGTAGGACTGCCAAGCTCTATTATCATTGGTTCCACCAGCAAAATAACTTCTCGAAAAAGGAATGTCATTTGAATTTCCATAAGGAATTGCTATTCCTGCAAAACTTCTAATAGCAAGAATTCTTTTTCGATGCAAATCCCATAATTTAATAAATTCACCTTCTACTTTTACATATTGAGAATATTGAACCTCAAAAAAATTATTATTTCCATCTTGATTTTTAAGTTGTTTTGAAGTGTTGGCAAGTAATGATAATAAGTTTCCAGCCGATTCTAATTTCCCTCTGAAAATCATAAAATCATTATCATTTTGATCTTTTTTTGTAGTTTCAGAATAATTGTAACTTGATGAAACAATCAAATCATTTTCTGTTAAACGGCTTCTTCGTTCTTCAATACTTCGGATGGTTTTGTAATCTGCAGCACTTGGAATTACAGTTGGATTTGCGCCCAAAACATCTTTTGTAAATGCAAGAGTTCCACTTTCAATAATCAAGTTATTATCGCTATTAAAATAATTTGGATTTACGGCGTAATTTGGATTTTGTGCTAATGAATTCAATACATTATAGGAAGATTGATAAATATTGAAGTAATTGCTTGTGTTTACATTTTTCACAAATTGTACATTCAATAATTCAAAACGAGCTTTGATATTTTGCTTCGGATTCCAATTATAATTCATAGAACTCGTGAAATTTTGCTTGTCTAAACCAATGTTTTCTTGTTTGGCATATCCAATTGCAAAACTTGTGAAAGGCAACATGCTTTTTGGAATAATTTTGTCAGTTTTTATCGGAAAGAACAACCTCGGAAAATGTAATTTCACATCCACACCATATTCCGAAACATTGAAAAAGTTGTTGTTCACATTGGCAACTTCTTTTGATGAACCAATATTTCCTCTTGCGGCAATTTCTAATGTTTCGGCACCACGAAATATATTTCTGATGGAAACCGACGTACTTGCCGTAATTCCAATATCTTGAATGGCAGAATGTGTGAAATCAAAATTATATCCAAAACTCAATTTTTTTCTTGGCGATAAATAAATATTGGCAATAAGCGAATTTGCAGTTGCATCTCTCGGGTCAACAGTATATTGAATCAACGGGTAATTAAAAACCCTTAAACCTCCCAAAGACCTTGATGTCAGCGTTGTTTTTGTGTCGGAAAATATACTTCCTTTAGTAATAAAAACAGCATCTGTAATTGCTTTTGGTCTGAATTTTAATTTTGATTTGCTAAATAAATTGAAGTTATTATACGTAACACTATCTGTTATTGTTGACTTGTCTTTTGCAGTTAAATTATCGGTGTAAATATTAATGTCACTAATTTTATACAATTTAAATGGCAAAATCTTTGTAGAATCACCTTCTCTTATGGATTGATTTTCAATGTTTATATCAATGTTCGCTTTGTTATTTGAATTTAAAGTATCAATGGCATAATTCACATAATTTTGTTGAAAATAATAAGCACCATTGTTTCTAAAATCAGCGGTAATTCGATTTCTTTCGGCATCAAAATCCAGTTTTCTATATTGTTTTCCCGATTTTAGAAAAGTCAATCCTTTATTTATTTTATATAATGAATCCAATAATGGCGTTTTTATTTTTACCGCAATTGTATCTAAAATAAAGGGTTTCCCAGTTGAAACGGTATAGTTTACTTTGGCTTTCTTTTTGCTTACGGAATCAATTTTGAATTCTCCTTTAATATTGAAAAAGCCTTTATCAAAATAATAAGATTTTAATCTTAGCAAAGAACGATTTGTGCTTTTATCATCTAAAATTACAGGCGCTTCTCCAGTTTTTTTAAGGAAATTATGAATCCCAGAATAGTAGAATGAATTTCCTAATCGATCAACTTGTTTTTTAGAAAGCCATTTGGATAATTGGGTATATTTCTCAGGATTTTTTATGAATTTCGACTTATAAATCGAATCAGGATTGGTCGCTGCCAAATTAAAAATATTCAACCGCAATCGATAACCAAGTAACGAACTATTTGGTTTTTGATACAACTGATTTGTTACATCTTCATTTTTTTCCTTCTTGCCGTTTACTAAAATTTCATTCTTTGTAAGCAACAATTTTCCGTTTGGAACTCTCTTCAAAGTGTTACAAGCAGATATAATTACCGCAATTAGAATAAATAATGATATTTTTGTAGTCTCGTTTCTCAAAGGTTGTGAAATATTTAATTCAAAAGTACGCTATTTCTATGGTTAGTAAAAACCAAATAAAGTTAATCTCGAGTTTGCAACAAAAAAAGTTTCGTTTCGCAAACCAATTATTCTTTGCTGAAGGCGTAAAAGTAATTCAGGAATTATTGAAATCCAACTTTGTATTGGAACATTTATACACAACCGAACCCCTTTTTGATGCCGTTAATTCCGATTTTAAAACTATAATTTCAGAAAGTGATTTGAAGAAAATAAGTGCATTATCAACTCCAAATAATTGTTTGGCAGTTTTTAAAATTCCTTCGGTCAAGCCAATAATTGAGCAGGGATTAATCATTGCTTTAGATGATATTCGTGATCCTGGAAATTTAGGCACCATTTTGAGATTATGCGATTGGTTTGGAATTTCACAAGTAATTTGTTCGGAACAAACGGTTGATATTTATAATCCAAAAGTCGTGCAAGCTACTATGGGTTCTATTGCGAGGTTAAATGTGAGTTATGTAGATTTGAATTTATTTCTACAAAAAACAACACTCCCAGTTTTCGGAACTTTTATGGATGGCTCCAATATTTATCAAGAAACCTTACCAAAAGAAGCGGTAATTGTAATGGGAAATGAAGCCAATGGAATTTCTGAAAGCATCGAAAAAATTATAAAAAACAGATTGACAATTCCTCGTTTTGGCGATTTGCAACAAACAGAAAGTTTGAATGTAGCAACCGCAACTGCAATAATTTTGAGTGAATTTAGAAGATAAATTAAAGTTTCTTAATGAAAAGTAAAGTTGATAAGAATGGCTCTTGTTTTCAATGATTCTATATTTGATGTCCAAGGACTATTTGGGTCGTTATCTCGAATTAATTCATCTTTCAAACCAAAAACTCCTCGAATGGAAGGGGAAAATTTGAAATATTCAAAATATAAATCGATGCCAAAACCAATTTCATAATTCGTTGACCATTGTTTCATTCTAAAACGCTGTTGCAAATTGTCATCTTTAGACTTTGAATTACTTCCTAAATTTAATGTGGTTGAAAATCCTCCTTGAAGATAAGGACGTACGTTTCCTGTTCTCAAAGCAGAAAATTTCAGTAATAAAGGAAAATGAATATACGTTGATTTTACTTCTCTGTAGTAATCCAATTCACTTGTGAAATTTGGAAAAGTTAGGTTTCTTTGGGTGTAATACAATCCGGGTTCAAAACGCAAATTGATGTATTCTTGAAGACGCAAATCGCCCACCAAACCGACATTAAACCCAGTAGTATTATCAACTTGAATGTCTTTTGGTTGTAAATTTTTATAATCGATTTTGAATCCATAGGAATTAAATCCTAAAAAATAACCCCAATAAACCCTGCTTTTGTCAAAATTTTCTAAATTCACTAGCGGGTCATAACTGAACATTCCTTTGGTTTGGGAATGTCCAACGCTTGCAAATGCAAATAAAAGTAAAACAACTATTTTTTTCATATTGATGCTGAACAATCTCAAATTATTTTTTTGTAGCAGAATAAATTGTGGCAACACCAAATGTTTGTGGCATCGATACAACATCTATAAACCCAATTTTTCTCAAAATATTGTTTAAAACTTCTCCATAAGGAAAAACAGACGCTGATTCAGATAAATATTGATATGCTGAATCGTCTTTTGAGAATAATTTTCCAATTAATGGAAGTATGTTTTTCGAGTAAAAAGTATAACCTTGTTTGTAAGGTGTTTTTTCTGGAACCGATGTCTCTAATATCACAAAAATTCCGTTAGGCTTTAGCACACGCAGGATTTCAGCCAATCCTTTTTCTAAAGTTTCAAAATTCCGAACTCCAAAGGCAACGGTAATGGCATCAAAAGTATCGTTTTCAAAAGGCATATTTTCTGAATCTGCCAATATCATTTCTATTTTATCAGAAAGTTTTTTTGCTTCAATTTTTTTCCTTCCCACATCAAGCATCCCTGCAGAAATATCCAATCCCACAATTCTTTCAGCACTTGTTGCCGTCATTAATATAGCTAAATCTCCTGTTCCTGTGGCAATGTCTAAAACAGTTTTAGGGTTTTTATCGGAAACCAATTGAAGTACTTTTTTGCGCCATTTAATGTCAATTCCAAATGAAATTACACGGTTCAACCCGTCATAATTGCCAGAAATAGTGTCAAACATTTGCGCTACTTGCTCTTTCTTTCCTAATTCTGAATCTTTATAAGGGGTAATATTTTTTGACATTATTTTTTAATTTGGGCAAAGGTAACGATTATTTTAATTTGTAAAATTTCTTTCCAAACCAACTTTTTTTATATTCTAATATAAGTCTGAAAACTGAAATCGTGCCCGTGTTTTTCGTCTTTTGGATGAAATTCTTCATTGGTTAGTTTCCATTCTGAAAAATCAATTTCTGGAAAAAAGGCGTCCGCTTCAAAAGTCTCGTTTATAAAAGTGAGTTCCATTTTATCTATAAAGGGAAGTCCCAATTTATAGATTTCGGCGCCGCCAATTAAAAAAACATCTTCGTTTTCAGGACAAATTTCAAAGGCGCCTTCAATGCTATTCACCACAATACAACCTTCGGGATTGAAGTTTTTTTGGCGTGTAATTACAACGTGTGTTCTATTCGGTAATGGTTTTGGAAAACTTTCAAATGTTTTTCTTCCCATTATAATATAATGTCCAGAAGTTAATTCTTTGAAACGTTTGAAATCATCAGGCAAATGCCAAATAATTTTATTGTCTTTTCCAAGAGCATTGTTTTGGGAAGTAGCGGCTATTAATATTCTCATTATATAATATGTTTTTTTGAAAAATCATTTTCAACCTTGGATTGAAATTCATCGATTTTTTTTTCTTGTTGTGCAACTAATCGTTCAATTTGGGTTCTTTCCCAATCCTTATTCATAAAACGTTTGGTTATGAAAACATTTATAAAATGAAGAATAAAAAGGAAAAACCAAGTGGAAGAAACCCATAAAAACCAATTATTAGGCTCGCCAACTTTAAATATTTTATTGGCGACAAGCATAAATAAACTGCTAATTAAGAACAATACAAAATGAAAATACAATCTTTTTTTTTGTTTGATTCTTAGACGGGCATATTCATAAAGTTCGTGCGGTGTTGTTCCCATAATAAATATAATTAGTCGAATTGATTTTTATTAAGAAATACAAAGTTACGATTTAGCTTTGCAGAAATAGTATTTGTTTTACATTTTTATACTCGATTCTCTTGCAACGATATTAGTTTCTAATTCTATGATTTTGGGTTTAAAGGGTAATTCTTCTTTCCGACATTGCATTTCTTCTAACAATAAATTAAAAGAAACAACGCCCATTTCATAACTTGGCTGGTCAACGCTGCTCAATTTTGGGGTAATTACTTTAGACATAAACCAATTGCTAAAACCAATTACGGCAATATCTTTTGGAACATTTATTTTTTTTTCATTGAAATAAGTTAGAACGCCAACAGCAACTAAATCTGTAATTACGAAAATTCCATCAACATCAGAATGTTCCTCAACTATTTTTTTAGCAAAGAATAAGCCTTCTTCAAAAGTTACATTTTCACAAGTATAAACCAAACTTGAGTCAAACGGAATTGCATTTTTTTCTAATGCTTTTTTATATCCAATGAATCTATCAATTGCATTTTGTGGATTTACGGGGCCGCGAATATGAGCAATTTTTTTGCAGCCATTATCTATAAGATGTTGAACGGCTTCCATTGCTGCTTTTTGGTCATTAATAATAACTTTTGAGCTTGGGATTAATTTTGAAATTTTATCAAATTGAACAAACGGAATTCCCCGACGAATAATTTCTTTTAAATGTTCGTCATCATTTGATTCGTTAGAAAGCGACATCACAATTCCATCAACTCGTTTGTTAATTAATAGCTCGACTTGCTTTTTTTCTAACTCTAAAGACTCGTTGGATTGCAATATAATTACGAGATAACCATTTTTTTCTGCTTCGGCAATAATACCATTTACAACATTAGAAAAAAAGTGATGCACCACTTCTGGAATAATCAATCCTATTGTTTTTGATTCTTTTGTTCTTAAATTTACAGCAAAACTATTCGGAGTATAATGAAGTTGTTCTGCTAATTCAAGAACCATTTTTTTGGTTTTCGGACTAACATCAGAATAGTTTTTCAATGCTTTGGAAACAGTAGTAATCGAAATTCCTAAAGTCTCAGCAATCTGTTTCAAGGTTATTTCTTTCATATTACAAATATCATAAAA
>JBILPJ010000244.1:0-2878 GCA_044373975.1 Flavobacterium sp.
AAAAAATTAGCAATAAAAAGCGATAGAAAACTTGCTATTAATCCAGTTCTTTTTCTTTTATTTTTAATTACAATTACGATTATTATTCCTTTAATTTATTCGTATGTTTTATTACCTATAGTTGTTAGCCGATATTACATTTGCATTCTTCCGATGGTTATACTTTTACTTGCAATGTCAATTGATAGTTTTAAAAATAAATACTTGCAAATAGCATTATTGTTGCTTTTTTTGTTCTTTTCCATTAAAAACTTGATTTACGATAAAAAATTCTATTCAAGTTATTACAAAACACAATTTAGCCATGCTATCAGCTACATGGTACAAAAACATGGGAATGAGACAATTGTTGCAAAGCTTGGCGGGTTTTATCTTAATTATTATTTAAATCAAAACAACTACCAAAAACCGGTGATAGAAAATGATATAAACGCTTATGTTTCAAGTATAAAGAAGGATACTTTACACGTGAAAAGTTTTTGGTATTTTGATGGGCACTTGCCTGTTTTTTCCCCAACAAATGATACTAAAGCATTTTTAGAAAAAAATTATTTTCTTGATGATAGCGTTGAATACTTTGATGCATTTGTAAAGCACTATGTTATCAAAAGCGATTACAAACCAAAATCTACGTACAGTCCTAATAAAAATTTGTTAAAATTTAAAAAGCCGTATAAGGACAGAAATGGTGATAGCACAAACTCGTATATAGAAATTTTTAAGGAAAGCGACAAAAAAATTGAAATTTCAGGATGGATTTATTTTGATAACCAGTCAACAGACAATGTTAAAATCCAGCTTTTGCTTATAAATGAAAACGAAGAAATTGTTTTAAACACAGATAGTATAAGCAGAACAGATGTTACGAGTTATTTTAAAAGTAAATATGATTTATCTAGGTCAGGATTTAAAACTGAATTATTGAAGGAAAATTTTAAGGCAGGTTTTTATACCGTAGCTATTTATATTAAAGATAGTGATAATAAAAAGGAAGCATTAATTATAACGGATAAAAAAGCAACAATTTTATAATAGTTTTTAATTAATTAAAACCCGTTGGGTGCAATTATTTAAAGTAAAATAAATTAAATAAATATTGGTCAAGATACTGAAATTCAGTATCTTGAAGTCGCTAAACCACCAATATTTATGTCAAATATAGTAAAAAATTATTTTAAAATTTTAGAAGTTATAAGTTCTTTGAATATTGCTTTAAATACAGAAATTCGAGCTGGTAGAAAGCTTAAGATGTCTGATTTAGAAGTAGTTGCTTTAAGTTTAACATCTGAATTTATGTCTATTGACAGTGAAAATTCATTTTTTAATCAGTTGCAAAATGGACAAATTTCTAATCTAATTGAACGAAGTCAGTATAATAAGAGAAGGAAAAAATTATTTCCTTTCGCTGAAGAAATCAGAAAGCATTTATATTCAAAGTTCACAGAATTTGAGAACTATTTTGTCGTTGATAGTATGCCGCTTGAGATTTGTAAAATGGCTCGCCATAGTAGGATTAAAATTTGTAAGGATGATTTTCAGACTGCGCCAGATAAAGGTTTTTGTGCATCTCAAAACTCTTGGTTTTATGGTTACAAACTACACGGGGTTTGTACTTTTTCTGGTGTTTTTCAATCAATAGATATTACAAAAGCAAGTGTTCACGATGTACATTTGTTAAAAGATTTAAAATATCAAATGTCTGATTGTGTGCTACTTGGAGACAGAGGTTATTTGTCTTCAACATTACAATTAGATTTGTTTGAAACAGCAAATATAAAATTAGAAACTCCTATGAAAATCAATCAAATTGGGTATAAAAAACAGCCCTACATATTTAGAAAATCAAGAAAAAGAATAGAGACATTATTCTCTCAATTGTGTGATCAATTTATGATTAGACGAAATTATGCTAAATCTTTTCAGGGTTTTAAAACAAGAATTTTAGCTAAAATAACAGCATTAACGTTGGTGCAATTCATTAATAAATTTATTTTTGAAAGACCAATAAACAATATTAAAACACAAATAATTTAATTGCACCCAACGGGTATGAATAATGTTTCTCTAAAACTAATTTTACGCATTCAAGCTTAAATGCATAATCATACTTGACTTTTCTTTCCATAAAAATACCCCCAAATAGTGTCTAACTTTTTGGGGGCAGTCTATTTTTATAGGCTAGGCTTTTAATTATAAAAGGCAAGACGGTTATTCCAAACCTTCCAATTCTTCTAGCTCTTTTTGCGATTCTTTTTTGGTTTCAATCTTTTCTTTTTCGAAAACAGCGTCTTTGGCAATTTCATCTTGCACCAAAACTTCTTTTCCAATGACAGCTATTAATGACAGTGTCGAAAACAACAATAAAACTTTTACCAGTTTTTTTTGCGAATCATCCGATTTTTGAAAGGCTAAATAGCCAAATAACAATGCAATTACTATAGGGATTAAGCCTAAAGTTCCTAAGGGTAGAAAGGCAAACACGATGCTCAAAGTGGTAAAAACACTCGCTAGAATTAAAAATATTTTTCTCATGATTTTAAATGATTTAAATTCCTGTTGCTGAGGTTAAAGTTAATTGTCCTGTTCCAACAGGAATGCTAAATTTGATTAAAGTTGGAATTTTTTTGGAATCAGCAGTAAGCCAAATCAAGTTTTTGTCTTTCCCTCTCAAGGCATCGGTTTTGGCTCCAATAGATATTTTATGACATTCTTTTTTCCCTAAATTTCCAGCGTTTACCGTTTCATTCCCCATGAATTTTATCATAACGGGAATTTCTTTTTCATCAAAAACTATTGTAAATGCTTTAGTTTGTCCAACCTTAAATTTAGAGAAATCTACGGTTCTTAATTTGTATAAAATAGAAACCACATCTTGTGT
>JBILPJ010000245.1:0-2877 GCA_044373975.1 Flavobacterium sp.
TAAAGGTGTAAAATGGATTTTTATATTTAGCTGCTTTTTCATTCCAAGTCAAAATTACTTCCCAATTATAGGGATCTAAATCCATTTTTATTTTCTCAAATTGGTTTAATAAAAGAGAAATAAAAACTTTATCTTCTGATTTTTCATTGGCAGCATTTACAATTTCAATACCTGATTTATTTAGGATTGGTTCATTTCCAGAAACACTTTCAATGGTTTTGAAAATACCATATAATTTTTGAGCTACTTTTTGTTGTGTCAATGAAGTGGCATCATATTTACGATTGTTTTCTGCAATTTCAGATAAATAACGCGTTCTATGAGGTGGGATAACAAATATTTTCTCGCTCATTTCACGAGTGATTTTGAATGTTGATTTCAAATCACTTTCAGTTTTTTCAACGATTTTATCCATTATCGCTTTATAAAGTGTATTCATTCCTGGATCATTGAATTGAGAAGCAATTGTTCCAAATACAGGCATTTCGTCAGGATTTACATCCCAAAGATTATGATTGCGTTGGTACTGTTTTTTCACATCGCGAACGGCATCAAGTGCGCCCCGTTTATCAAATTTATTCAAGGCTACCAAATCGGCAAAATCAAGCATATCGATTTTTTCCAATTGCGTGGCAGCACCGAATTCTGGTGTCATTACATATAAAGAAACGTCGGAATGATCCATAATTTCAGTATCCGATTGCCCAATACCAGAAGTTTCCAAAATGATGATGTCGTAATTTGCGGCTTTTAATACTTGAATGGCATCAGCAACATATTTTGAAAGTGCTAAATTGGATTGGCGTGTTGCCAATGAACGCATATAAACTCGAGGATTATTGATTGCATTCATACGGATTCTGTCGCCTAATAATGCACCGCCAGTTTTTCTTTTTGATGGATCTACAGATATTAAACCGATGGTTTTTTCAGGGAAATCGATTAAAAATCGGCGAACCAATTCGTCAACTAAAGATGATTTTCCAGAACCGCCAGTTCCTGTAATTCCGAGAACTGGTGTTTTAGATGTTATATTCTTTTGTTGAATTTGCTCCAAAATTGGTTTTGCTATTTCAGGGAAATTCTCTGCCGATGAAATTATTCTCGCAATTGCTTTAGGATTTTTTTCTTCCAAATGATTGATTTCATCTTTTAAAACATCTCCGATTGCATAATCTGATTTTTGAACTAAATCATTAATCATTCCTTGTAATCCCATAGCGCGACCGTCGTCTGGTGCATAAATACGCGTGATTCCATAGGCTTGTAATTCGGCAATTTCAGAAGGCAAAATTACACCTCCGCCTCCACCAAAAATTTTGATGTGCTCTGCCCCTTTTTGTTTGAGCAAATCATACATATATTTAAAATATTCATTGTGTCCGCCTTGATAGGATGTTAGTGCAATTGCATTGGCATCTTCTTGAATAGCGGTGTTTACGACCTCTTCCACGCTTCTATCGTGTCCAAGATGAATTACTTCAACTCCTGTGGATTGGATAATTCTTCGCATTATATTGATAGCCGCATCGTGTCCGTCAAAAAGGGCGGCAGCGGTTACAATTCTGACTTTATGAACTGGGACATAGGGTTTTTGAACTTCCATTTATGAATGTGATAATTTTAAAGGTGCAATTTACGAGTTTTTTAAAAATAATTTATCAAAAATAGTAAAAAACATACTTTATGATAATGTGAATTTTGTTGTTTATAATTTTCTTACATTTGAAAAAAATGATTTTGAAAACTGATGACTAGCCCTGATAGCAGCGGTATCCCACGCTTTTTAGCGTGGATATAGTGGATAGCAGGAAATAGCTCCAAAAGAAAAAAAAAAAAAATGCAAAAAATTACGATTTTAATTCATTGTAAAGATCAAAAGGCGATTATTGCTTCGGTGACCAATTATATTGCTTCGATTGGGGGAAATATTATTTATTTAGACCAACATGTTGATGCGGATGAAAATGTATTTTTTATGCGTTTGGAATGTGAATTAAGTGCGGAAAATTGGAATTTTGATGCTATAAAAATGGATTTTAAAACAAATTTAGCAGAGCCATTTGAAATGACTTGGGAAATTTATCCTCAAGAACAAAAGTCCAAAATGGCACTTTTTGTATCTAAATACGACCATTGTTTATTTGATATATTAGGGAGGTATTTAGCAGGAGAATTACCACTCGAAATATCAGTAATCATAAGTAATCACGAAGATTTAAGAGGTGTTGCAGAACGATTTAGTATTCCGTTTTATTACGTTCCTTTTACTAAAGAAACAAAAATTGAAGGGGAGAAAAAACAACTAGAATTGTTGCATAAATATGAAATTGAATTTGTGGTTTTGGCTCGATACATGCAAATAATCACACCAAAATTAATTGAAGTTTACAAAAACAAAATAATTAATATTCATCATTCCTTTTTACCAGCTTTTCCAGGTGCAAAACCATATCATTCGGCTTTCAAAAGGGGTGTAAAAATTATTGGAGCGACGAGTCATTATGTAACGGAAGAATTGGATGAAGGTCCAATTATTGAGCAAGATATTTCGCGAGTTTTGCACAGCCATTCTATTGAAGATTTCATAATGAAAGGTAGAGATTTAGAGCGAACGGTTTTAGCTAGAGCAATAAAATTACACGCTGAAAGAAAAACTATGGTCTATAATAATAAAACTGTGGTGTTTTCTTGATAGAAGTATTAAATAATTATTAAAATGGTATAGTATTTGGTTGTGAAAAATAAATAAAATCTAAAATGAAAAAAATAATTATGCTTCTTCTATTTGTTCCGATAATTGCAACTGCACAACTCGGTCAATTGAAAAAAATTTCAAAAATTAAAGTGCCAAAAATCACTAAATTGGCAACAATT
>JBILPJ010000084.1:0-9702 GCA_044373975.1 Flavobacterium sp.
CAAATATAAAGAAAAAAACTCCAACATTTCTGTTGAAGTTTTTGTGGGCGATGAGGGGTTCGAACCCCCGACCCTCCCGATAAAAATCGGGATGCTCTGAACCAACAGAATTAAACGATACTATTATTATTTTCTTGGATAAGTTTTTCAATTTTAATTCTACTTTTCCAAGATTTAATATGTAGTTCTCTTTTGGTAGCTTCTTCTTTGATATTATAATTTTCAGTGTAAACAACTTTCCAGTCATTTACACTTCCAGTAAACCCTTTACTTTTTTGGTTATGTCGAATTAATCTTTCTTTTAAATCAGAAGTGAAACCGATGTAATATTTGTTTTTTAGGACACTAAAAAGAATGTAAACTTGAAATTTCATTAACAAATATAAAGAAAAAAACTCCAACATTTCTGTTGAAGTTTTTGTGGGCGATGAGGGGTTCGAACCCCCGACCCCCTCGGTGTAAACGAGGTGCTCTGAACCAGCTGAGCTAATCGCCCTAATTAGGTGTGCAAATATACATTTAGTATTTGTATTTGCAACTATATTTCAATAAAAATTACTTTTTTATGATGTCTTTCAAAACTACTTTGTCGGCATAGTTGATAAATTCAAGAACAATAGGCTGATTCTTAATTGTTTTGCCTTCTACAATAAATATTTTGCCATTTTTATATTTTACGTTGCTTTTGTCAAAATCAACATCGCCATATTTTAATGTGTTCTTGATATCGGTCATATCAACCCAATTTTCTTTCAATTTTGCTGCTGCAACATCGGAAACGTTAAAAGGTTTGGTGCTTAAATCATTCAAAACCCTTGCGTTTGGAAAATAGTTACATCGGGTATCTTTTCCACTTAAAACCATAGCTACAAAGAAACAACCCATTACAAGTCCTACAAGATAATATGCAAATCGTTGGTAAAATTTCATTTTAAATATTTTTGCAAAGATAATGCAAAGAGTAGTTAAAAAACAATTAAATTAATATCGCTGTAAAGCAAATTAAACCAATCGCCAATTGCTTTGTTGGTTAAAATTCCGTGGTACAAGTAAACGCCATTTTTCAATCCTTTATCGCAACGAATGGCACGTTCAATGCCGCCATCATCGGCAATTTGTATTAGGAAAGGGGTGATGATATTGCTTATAGAAAGTGATGCCGTTTTGGAATATCGCGAAGGAATATTGGGCACACAATAGTGAATAACATCGTGGTGAATGAAGGTTGGTTTTTCGTGAGTGGTAACTTCGGAAGTTTCAAAACAACCTCCAGTATCAATGCTGACATCAACAACTACGGAACCTTTTTTCATTAATTCTACCATTGTTTCGGTAACTACTACCGGGCAGCGTTCTTTTCCTCGCATTGCGCCAATAGCAACATCGCATCGGCGTAACGCTTTTAATAACGCTTTTGGCTGAATTGTAGAAGTGAAAATACGCTGATTCAAATTGTTTTGCAACCGTCTTAATTTGGTGATTGAATTGTCGAAAACTTTTACATTTGCCCCAAGTCCTAAAGCACTTTTTGCGGCAAATTCACCCACGGTTCCTGCGCCAAGAATAACAACTTCTGTTGGTGGAACGCCAGTAATGTTACCAAAAAGCAAGCCTTTTCCAAATTGATTGTTAATCATTAATTCTGAAGCAATTAATATGGAGGCTGTTCCCGCAATTTCACTAAGTGATTTTACGGCAGGGTAGGAGCCATCTTCGTCTTTTATATATTCAAATGCTAATGCGGTAATTTTCTTTTTGGCTAGTAATTCAAAATATTCTTTTCGGCGTGTTTTTAGTTGAATGGCAGAAAGAACAATGGTTTCAGGATTAATAAGTTCAATTTCGGCAAGAGTTAGAGGTTCGACTTTTAAAATCATCGGGCAACTCAATACTTTTTTAGTGTCGGCAGTCATTTCGGCACCTGCATCACTGTATTCTTTGTCGG
Source organism: Flavobacterium sp. (assembly GCA_044373975.1). Taxonomy (GTDB): domain Bacteria; phylum Bacteroidota; class Bacteroidia; order Flavobacteriales; family Flavobacteriaceae; genus Flavobacterium. The sequence continues at coordinate 1,946 of JBILPJ010000084.1, forward strand.
AATAACTGGCGCTCATTCCTGCTCCTGACTCAATCATTACACGATGTCCGTGAGATACCAGTGAATTTACGGCATCTGGAGTTAGGCAAATTCTGCGCTCTTGATAACTGGTTTCTTTAGGAATTCCAATAAAAAGTTCGCTCCGATGTTTTGTAATTTCAAGTTTTTCCTCTTGAGGAATTAACTGTATTTTGGAAAAAGGTGTAATTGCCATTGGATTTTGAAATTAATCTATAAATTTATGAAAAATAAACTAATAAAGGAAAACCGACAGCTGATTTTTTCGATTTCATTTGTTTACATAATCACAAATCTCAGAAAATATTTTCAAAATTAAGGATTTTTATTTTAACTCTAATAATCGATTTCCATCAGATTGTAATTTAATATTTACAACAGAATGCACTTCAGGAATTAAGGTTTCTATTTTTTCTGACCATTCAATAAAGCACCAATTTCCCGAATATAAATACTCGTCAATTCCCATATCCAAAGCTTCGGTTTCGCTTTTAAGACGGTAACAATCGAAATGGTAAACGATTTGATTTGTAGTAGTTTGATATTCGTTGACTAATGAAAAAGTTGGACTACTCGTTGCACCTTCAACTCCAAGAAGAGAACACAATTTTTTGATTAAAGTGGTTTTGCCAACGCCCATTTCTCCATTAAATAAAATTACTTTATTGGGATTTTGTGCGATAATTTTCTGAGCAACATTTTCTAATTCGTCTAATGAAAAAACAACCTCCATATATTATTTATTGTTATTATGAGATGATACCTTTTTTGTTGAATATTTATTTTACCAATTCAAATCCCATTGGAACCATTAATTCGCCTTTTTCATAGATATTCAAATATAATTTAATCGGACTTTTTTGACCTACCCAAGTTACTTCATAAATGTCGAGAAAACCGCCACCCATTTCACTGTTTTTGGTTGGAAAAGGACAACAAACCTCAATTTTCTTAAAGAATAATTTTTCGCCTTTTGGTCCTGTTAATGCGTTCAAATACCGTTGTTGATTGATTGTTTCGTCCTTTGCATTTCTATAAAAAACATTAATTGGATAATCGGGATTGTATCCATACTTAGGGTCTTTACTATATTGTGTGATTACAAAAGTGTTTGTTGCTGTCAATTTCGGAATTGGAACACTATTATTTACATTTTTCAATGTCGATTTTGTGCTTACACACGAAACAGAACCTACAAGAATGAGTAATAGAAGTACAATGGATTTGATTTTCATTTTAAAGTTGTTTTTTTTAATGCTATAAAGATACTATTTTTGTGAAAAATAATCAATATGAATTTACTTTTTCAGACTTGGCCTTGGTATATCTCAGGTTTTCTTATTGCAATAATTATGTTAACTTTAAATTATTTCGGTAAAGTTTTTGGAATGTCGTCCAATTTGCGTTCGCTTTGTTCCATTGCAGGTGCTGGAAAACACGTTTCTTTTTTTGATTTTGATTGGAAATCTCAACGATGGAATTTAGTAGTTGTTTTAGGAACAATGCTCGGAGGATTTGTAGCTGTTCATTATATGAGTGACGCTTCTAATGTTGCTATCAATCCAAAAACAATTCAGCAATTGGCACAAATTGGGATTGATGCTCCCAATGGAAAATTAGTTCCCAATACTTTATTTGGCGAAGCAACATTTCAATCTCCAAAAATGATTATCATTTTAATTATTGGAGGAATACTAATTGGTTTCGGTTCTCGTTATGCAGGCGGTTGCACTTCTGGTCACGCAATTGCTGGAATGAGTAACTTACAGATTCAATCATTGAAAGCGGTTATTGGATTTTTTATTGGTGGTTTGTTGATGTCACATATAATTTTTCCTTTAATTTTCTAATTATGAAAGCACTAAAATATTTATTCGTAGGTTTTATTTTCGGAATTGTATTGACGAAATCCGAAGCCGTTTCTTGGTATAGAATATATGAAATGTTCCAATTTCAATCATTTCATATGTATGGAATAATTATGGTAGCCATTACAACGGGCATTATTGGATTACAAATCATCAAAAGAAAACAGCTAAAAGACATTAAAGGTTTGCCGATTGTTATTTCTAATAAAGAAAAAGGTTCTTTCCGATATTGGATTGGCGGATTATTTTTCGGATTGGGATGGGCGTTAGTTGGTTGTTGTCCTGGTCCAATATTTATTTTGATAGGAGCAGGTTTTTTGCCTGTAGTCTTAGTATTATTTGGAGCTTTAATAGGTACATTTATATATGGAATGTTAAAAAGTAAATTACCAGAATGATATTTTGTAATTTTATAGAACTAAATTTATAGCGTTATGAAAGCAAATATTAAAATTCAGAATTTAAAATGTAGTGGTTGTGAAGCAACTATAACAGATAATTTATGTAAAATTGATTCTGTAAAAAATGTTCAATTTTCTGATGATGACACAGTAATTTTTGATTATGAAAATGAATTTTCATTGGATCAAGTAAAAATGACGTTGAAAAAATTAGGCTATCCAGAGCAAGGGGAAGATAATTCTTTAATTTCTAAAGCAAAATCGTATGTTAGTTGTGCTGTTGGAAAAATGAGTCACAAAGATTAGTTTTTCAATTTACCGAGAGTTTTAAATCATTAAGAAAAGTTTAAAAAAAAGGAAACAACTGATTCATAAAGATTTATATTATCGATAAACCATATTCAACAACTAAATTAAACGATTTCCGCACTTAATCCCGCTTCTAATAATTGCAAACACTGTGGCGTTAGTTCTTTCATAGAACCTGTTTTCACCGTGCATTTTCCTTTGTAATGTACAATTAACGAGCATTGTTCGGCTTGTTCTGAAGTATGGTTGCACACCCGAATTAGGGTGTCAATTACGTGGTCAAAAGTATTGACATCGTCATTATACATAACGATTTCATTGTCAAATGAAACGCTTTCTTTCAATACTACTTTTTCGCGAACTTTTTCTTTTGTACTCATAGCTTTTGAATTTATGAACTTACAGCTACTAATTTACATATTTTAATGATACCCAATTGTTTCTTTCAAACTTTTTAACATACGTTAATCCTTTTTCGGTGCACGAAGCATCAATAAAAGGAACGTCTTCATTGTAGAATCCACTCAACAGCAAGATTCCGTTTTTATTCAAACAGTCCACATAACTTTGCATGTCATTCAACAATATATTGCGGTTAATATTGGCGATAATCACATCGTATTGCTTGCCTTTCAATAAAGCGGCTTCTCCTTCGTAAACGGTAATTTGACTACAGTTATTGCGTTCTACATTTTCTATAGAATTCAGATAACACCAATTGTCTATATCAATAGCGTCAATAGGTTGCGCCCCTTTCATTTCTGCTAAAATGGCTAAAATGGCTGTACCACATCCCATATCCAAGGTCTTTTTTCCAGCTACATCCGTTTCCAATAAATGCTGAATCATCATGTGGGTGGTTTCGTGGTGTCCTGTTCCGAAACTCATTTTTGGCTCGATTACAATGTCGTATTTTGCGTCAGTTTTTGGATGAAATGGAGCGCGAACATGGCAAATTCCATCTACTTCAATGGCTTCAAAATTCTTTTCCCATTCTTCATTCCAATTCACTTGATCGATTTCTTCGATGGTATAGGAAACCACAAATTCTGGAGAAGTAAATATGTGTAAATCCTCTAAAATGTTCTCGTTCCAGAATTGTTTTTGAATGTAGGCTACCACTCCAAAGTCGCTTTCAATGAAACTTTCAAAAGGCAATTCTCCTAATTCAGCAACTAATATTTCCGATCCTAATTCTTTTGGTTCCACCTTAAAATGGAATCCTAAATATATGTTTGACATGTTTTTTATTTGTTTTTTTACCACCAAAGGAATAAAGATTTAACCGCAAAGGGCGCAAAGTTTTACGCAAAGTTCGCAAAGTTTTTTCACCACAAAAGGCACATTAGAAAAGCAAAAGCAACAAAGTTTTTTTGCCACGAATTACACGAATTATCTCGAATTTTTAATCTGTGTAAATCTGTGTAATCTGTTTGATTTTTAGTCTATTATCTATTAATCCATTATCTTTTAGTCTTTTTTAAATCGCGTTTACGATTGCAGCAAAATCTTCTGCTTTCAAAGCAGCACCACCAATTAATCCTCCGTCAACATCAGATTTTGAAAAAATTTCTTTGGCATTATCTGGTTTCACGCTTCCTCCATAAAGTATAGAAACATTTTCGGCAACATCGCTTCCAAAAGCTTTTCTTACTGTTTCTCTGATGAATTCGTGCATTTCTTGTGCTTGTTCTGGACTTGCAGTTTCGCCTGTTCCAATTGCCCAAACTGGCTCATAAGCCAAGACGATATTTTCCCAAGAAGCGGCTTGAATATGAAACAAACCATCTCTCAATTGGTTTTCAACGATATTAAAATGATTTCCCGATTGACGGTCTTTCAATTCTTCGCCAAAGCAAAAAATAGCAGTCATGTTGTGTTTTATTGCAGTATCAACTTTGAAAGCAATCATTGCATCGGTTTCGTGAAAAATCGCACGACGCTCAGAATGTCCAAGAATTACAGTATTCACTCCAATACTTTGAAGCATATCCGCAGATATTTCACCTGTATAGGCACCGCTTTCCGCTTGGTGCATGTTTTGTGCTGCCACGCCAATATTGGTATATTCCAAATGATTTACAGCCGATGATAAATTTACAAATGTTGGCGCAACAATAATTTGAACTTCCTTATCTGTTGGTAATTTTTCGATTAAATCGTTCAATAAATCTTCCGTTTCCTCTGCATTTTTATGCATCTTCCAGTTTCCTGCTACAATTTTAGTTCTCATTATGTGTTTTTTAATTATGAATTATGAGTTATAAGTTATTGGTTGTAAGTTGTGGCCCATCAACGCAATAACGACTTTCGACATTCGACTTTTTTATTCTTAAACGCAGATACGCAGATTTTTTTAATTCGTGTTAATTTGTGTAATTCGTGTTTAATCTTTCAACGTTTTCTGAATCAAATCAAAATCCGTTTCGATGGCTCTGTACAAGCTAATGCCTCCTTTTTTGTTGACAATGATGTATCTCGGAATCCAATCTAAATCAATAGACTTCCCGAAAGAACCTTTCTGCCCGTCTTTAATTAAATAGTGATCACCTTTTAATTCGTGCTTTTCAATTCCAACTTTCCACTTGTCAAATGTTTTATCACAAGATAAAAAAACGTAAACTACATCAGTATTATTCGCTTGTAATTCTTTAATTTTTGGCATTGCTTTCACACAGTCGCCACACCACGAAGCCCAACATTCAAATACAATTGTTTTGCCTTTGTATTTTTCCAATATTGATTGAAAGGTCACTTCTGAACCTTCAAATGAAACTAAGTTTTCAGCCAACGCTTCTTTTGAGAATGCTGTTTTTTGGGCATTGGAACAAGAAAAAGAAACTATAGCAACTAATAAAGCAAGTATTTTTTTCATTATTGGGGTTTGTTATTTGTTATTTTTTATCTGTTATTTATTTTAAATTATTTTCGATTAACCAATTCTAAAATTAACTTTTTTACCGATTAACCAATTCTATGATTTAACAATTAACTTTTTTACCGATTAGACAATTCTACGATTAACCGATTAAACTTTTTTTTAACGATTAACCAATTCAACGATCAAACGATTAAACGATTAAACTTTATACCGATTAAACTTTATTTCATTTTCAGAGCAGAATACGGTTTTTGAACCATTGCTTTGAATTCCGCCGCATTGAATTTATTATCTGTAATTCCGAAATAGTATTTTATCTCGTTGCCATTCCATAAATACTTCACGCCGGGGGTATCTTTTCCAGTGCCTAAAGCATTCCAAAACGGAATAATTTCAATGATTTTATACGGATATTCAGCACCTGCATATTTGAAAAATTCTGGAATTAAATCCGCTTCTTCATTCATAAATATAATTCTAATTTCAGGAAAGTTTTTGTCCTTGGCTTTCATTTCTGTCAATTCTTTTGCAGCAACTCTGCAATGTTCACAACCCGGAACAAAGTAACATAGTACTTTTTTGCCGTTGTCAATCTTAGAGAAATAAGCGGTATAACCCGATTTTTTTTGCAAAGGTTCGTCTTTGATTTCAGCGACTACTTTTTTCAAAGTATCTGCTTTTACCGTTTTCACAATCGAATCTGATTTTACGGGAACAACTGTTTCTGTTGGCGTTGCTTCTTCAGGTTCTGTTCCTGTAACATCCACAAAATTTGATTTTGCTTGAATTGGTGCCAACATAAATAATAGTAATATAAATGCCAAAGTAGTGGTTGACAGTACCCAAAAATTGCTTTTGCTTTCGTCTTTTTTAGGCATAACTTTTAATAAGATAACCAAAAGTACCATTGCGACTAAATTTTTCAGAATAGCTTCAATTGGCGTCATTGGTAATAAACTTCCAAAACAACCACAGTTTCCTGAGTTACCACCATCTTGAAAAGTAACAATGCTTAGGTGCGTTGTAAATACAGCCAACATCAATAAAGTAGCAGGAATTACCAATTTTCTTAGGTAATGCCTTTGCAAAATTAATACGCCCAAGGCAAATTCTATTCCGATTAATATTCGAGAAAAATAGGAAGCAACATCTCCAGAAAATCCTAACGGATACAACTGTTTTACTTCAAAAGTAGAGATGGCAAAATACGGCGACGGGTATAGTTTGGCAACTGCCGATAGTAAAAACAAGAATGCAATACTGTATCGAATTGCTATTGGAACATATTTTTCACGAGAAGTCATAAGTGAATATTTTAGTGTTATTTATGAAAATCCATTAAAATCAAAGCGAAAACAGCATAGTTAATCATATCTTGATAATTTGCATCAATTCCCTCTGAAACTAAGGTTTTACCTTTATTATCTTCAATTTGTTTTACACGAAGTAATTTCTGTAATATCAAGTCAGTCAATGAATTGACACGCATTTCACGCCAAGCTTCACCATAATCATGATTTTTATTTTCCATTAATTCCTTGGTTTCCTTAACTTTAGTATCATAAAGTAGTATCGCTTTTTCTACATCCAAATCAGGTTGTTCTACCACACCCAATTCCAATTGGATTAATGCCATTATGGAATAATTGATAATCCCAATAAATTCCCCTGCTTCTCCTTCATCAACTTTTCGAACGTCGTTTTCTTGCAAACTACGAATTCTTTGTGCTTTGATATAGATCTGATCTGTCAATGATGGTAATCTCAAAATACGCCATGCGCTCCCGTAATCTTTCATTTTATTGATAAATAGCGAACGACAAATTGCGATTACCTTATCATATTCTTGAGAAGTAGTATCCATTTAAGATGTATATTTGTATAAATTTCTCCAAAAATAAGAATTATTTCTTATTGATGTATGAACATTAACGATTATCAAGGTAGTTTTTTTGAAAACAACACTTTTTAGCTATGACGATTAATTGCAAAGGACAATTTATAGATTTATCAACTCCCAAAATCATGGGGATTTTGAACGTTACGCCCAATTCATTTTATGACGGTGGGAAATTTACTTTGAGTGAAAACGGACTTTCACAAGTTGGAAAAATGCTTGACGAAGGCGCAATTTTCATTGATATTGGAGCCTATTCAAGTAAGCCCAACGCAGAATTTGTATCAGAAGAAGAGGAACGCAATAGGATTTTGCCTGTTGTGCAAGGTATTTTGAATCAGTTTCCTGATGCTCTACTTTCAATTGATACTTTCAGAAGTGGA
>JBILPJ010000085.1:0-9638 GCA_044373975.1 Flavobacterium sp.
AAATCAACACCTAATATTTGGCAACAGACTTTTAATGAATTCCTAAATAATCAGTATATTTGCGACTCATTAAAAAGAAATATTATGCAACATATTATAGACCGTTTCATTAGTTATGTAATTATTGATACTGAATCCGATCCAAATTCTACAACAACTCCAAGCACTGAAAAGCAGTGGGTTTTAGCAAATAAATTAGTTGAAGAATTAAAAGCAATTGGTTTGGAAGAAGTTACAATTGATGAAAATGCCTATATTATGGCTACTTTGCCGAGTAATGTGGCGCACGAAGTTCCAACAATTGGGTTTGTATCGCATTTTGATACTACACCAGATTTTACTGGTGCCAATGTGAATCCTCAAATAATTTCTAATTATGACGGTGGTGATATTGTTCTAAATAAAGAGCAAAATATCGTTTTGTCGCCAAATTATTTCAAAGATTTATTATTATATAAAGGACAAACATTAATCACAACAGATGGTTTGACGTTGCTTGGCGCAGATGATAAAGCGGGAATTACAGAAATTGTTACGGCAATGGAATTCTTAGTAAAAAATCCTGATGTAAAACACGGAAAAATTAGAGTTGGGTTTACGCCAGATGAAGAAATTGGTCGTGGCGCTCATAAATTTGACGTGGTAAAATTTGGTGCCGAATGGGCATATACAATGGATGGAAGTCAGATTGGGGAATTAGAATACGAAAATTTTAATGCTGCAGGTGCGAAAATTACTTTCAAAGGAAAAAGCGTTCATCCCGGTTATGCCAAAGGAAAAATGATTAATTCAATGTTGATTGCTAACGATTTCATTAACCAATTGCCAAGTGGTGAAACTCCTCAAGAAACAAAAGGTTATGAAGGATTTTTTCACGTTCACCACTTGAATGGAAGCATTGAAGAAACTGTTTTAGAACTTATAATTAGAGATCATAGCGCAAGTAAATTCAAAAAACGCAAAGAAGTAATTCATGCGATTGCTAAAAAAATCAACAAGAAATTTGCCAAACAATTTGGTTCAGATATTTGCATTGCAGAAGTAAAAGACCAATATTTCAATATGAAGGAAAAGGTTACGCCTGTGAAATATATTGTTGATATTGCAGAAAAAGCAATGCGAGAATTAGGGATTAAGCCTTTGATAAAACCCATTCGTGGTGGCACTGACGGTTCTCAATTATCGTATATGGGATTACCATGTCCGAATATTTTTGCGGGAGGACACAATTTTCACGGAAAATATGAATATGTTCCAGTTGAAAGTATGCAAAAAGCAACGGATGTAATTATCAAAATTGCACAATTAACTGCAACTACAGATTTCAGCAAAGAAAAAGCAAAAAAGTAATTTTAGATTTTTATAAAATACAAAAAGCCCCAAATTGGGGCTTGTTGGTATAAAATAATCCGTTTATTTCTTGTTCAAAGAAGCACTCATTTCCATTGATAACGCATTGCGCTCCATTTTCAATTTCCCAGACATTGTTTCAATAACAATTGTTGTTTCGCTTAATTCAGAAATTTTTCCGTGAATTCCACTTTTTGTGATGATTTTATCACCAACTTTTAAGTCGCTTTCAAATTGTTTTTCCAATTTTGCTCTTTTTTGTTGTGGTCTAATCATAAAGAAATAGATAACCACGAACATTAAAATAAACGGTAAGAATTGTTGTATTTGTTCCATAATTGTTTTTATTTATAAATTGTTAATTACTCTTTTATTGAAGCTTTAATCAACAGCGTCTCTTCTCCTGCTTTCGTATTGGTAGCAATTAAAACAGATTTTTGTTGATTTCCGTGTTTACCAGCAGAATTGAACAATACATCAATTTTTGCAGATTCACCAGCTTTTATTGGTGTTTTTGGATATTCTGGAATGGTACAACCGCAAGAACCCGCCGCTCTTGTAATAATTAAATCTGCTTCTCCAGTGTTTTTAAATTTGAAGGAATAATTCACTTTTGAACCCCCAGCAATAGTTCCAAAATCATGTTCTTTTTTTTCAAATGTCATTACAGGATATTTTCCATCTGCAGGAACTACTCTTTTTTCTTGCTCTGGAATGCCAATTGAAGCCGAACTTGATATTGAAGAATTTTGCATCTCCGTTTTGGCTTCCTCTTTCTTTTTACACGCTCCTAAAAATAAAAAGGAACCAATGACTGCTATTAAAACAACTTTTTTATTCATAATTATATAAAATTTTACATTAAACCTCTTCCGATTTTATTCAATTTATTATCAATCTCGAATTCTTTGACCAAATTATCTAAAATTCCGTTGATAAAAATACTACTTTTTGGTGTAGAATACTCTTTTGCTATTTCTAAATATTCGTTAATTGTTACTTTTACGGGAATTGAAGGGAATTTTACAAACTCGCAAATAGACATTTTCAGTACAATGGTGTCAATTTCAGCGATACGTTCCGAATCCCAATTGGGTGTTTTATCAACGTATTCTTTTGCCAATTCTCTTTCGTTAAGAACTGTTTTTCTAAATAAATTAGTAACAAATTCTTTATCTTCCTGGTCTTTAAATATTTTTGGAACTTTAAAAGCTTCGTCTTTTGCAGATTTTATTAACTTTAATTGTTTGATAATTTGTGTATTCACAACAGGAATATCATCAATCCAAGTCAATTTATTATCTTCTAAAAACTCGTATAATTTTTCGTTAGGAACAATCAATTCTGTAAAAATATCGAGAATAAATTGTTTGTCTTCTTCAAAATTATTAACAGCATTTGACATATATTTAGCATAGAAACCACTGTTTTTTATGCTATCTAAAAGAATTTGAATATAATCTTCATTTAATTCCCAATGATTAATTTTTCTATTTTCTAAAGCAATACTCAAAGAATTATTTTCAGAAAGAATCTGAAGAATGGTATTGTTTATGAATTTTTTATTGGGATTTCGCTCTTGCGATGTAGTAATATGTTTTTGACTTGATTTCTCAATAAAAACAGCTTCTTTTTTACCAATTTCAATTAACGAAGACAGCATTGTTAAATATAAATCTAAAATATTGTCGATACTATAAAGCAAGAATTTTTCTTCTTTTTCAATACTATCAGAACCATTTTGGTGCATCGCATATATCGATTGCATCACTTTCACACGGATATGTCTTCTATTTAACACTTGGTAAGAACTTATTTAATTATTTAGCTAAAGAAAATCTTTGACGGTGCAAAAATAGTACTATTTTTGAAAAAAGCACCTACTTACAATCCTTTTCTTCAATTAAAATTAAAATGAATTTATGTAAATCCTAATTCTTAAATCGAATTTCTATTGTATTTTAAGTATTTCTTAAAGAAAAATTTCCTTTTTAAAACGTATATTTGCGAACTGAATTTTATCTAAATCAATTCTGATTTTAAGTTTTAAAAATATAAAATTTCCTTCCAAAAATGAAAGAATTACAATATCTTAATAAATATTTTATTAAATATAAATATCGATTTCTTCTCGGTATTTTCATAACCATTATTGCCCAAATTTTTTCATTATTTACGCCAAAACTAATCAGTAAATCATTTGAAGCAATTGAAAGATTTTCTAAAACGAATACTTCTGATATTTCAATAATTCGTAACGAACTATTTCATAACGTTTTATTGGTAATTGCAACGACAATGATTGCAGGATTTTTAACGTTTTTGATGCGTCAAACTTTGATTGTGATGTCACGCCACATTGAATTTGACCTGAAAAATGAAGTCTTTAGGCAATATGAAAATTTATCTCAAAGTTTCTACAAACAAAATAGAACGGGCGATTTAATGAATCGAATTAGCGAAGACGTTGGGAAAGTCCGCATGTATGTTGGTCCCGCCGTAATGTACACGATAAATACGTTCATTCGTTTTGCAATTGTAATAGTATATATGTATAATGTTTCACCAATATTAACATTATACACGCTGCTTCCCTTGCCGATTTTATCGTATGCAATTTTCAGATTAAGCAAGCTAATCAACATTAGAAGTACGATTTTTCAGCAATATTTATCAAAAATATCAAGTTTCACGCAAGAGATATTTTCGGGAATTCGAGTGATAAAAGCGTATTCTTTAGAAAATATTCATCAAGAAAATCTAAATAATTTATCTTTAGAAAGCAAAGAAAAAAGTATGAGTTTGGCAAAAGTGCAATCACTTTTCGGTCCATTAATGCTGGCGCTAATTGGCGTAAGCAATTTAGTAGTAATCTATTTTGGTGGAATGTTATACATCAACGGAAGCATAAAAAGCATCGGTATAATTGCCGAATTTATACTTTATGTAAATATGTTAACTTGGCCAGTCGCTTCATTAGGTTGGATTTCTTCGATGGTTCAAGAGGCAGAAGCTTCTCAAAAACGTATCAATGAATTTTTGAAAATTGTCCCAGAAATTAAAAATAATTCTGAAAATCATTCTATCATAAAAGGAAAAATAACATTTCAAAATGTGACTTTTATTTATGATGATACCAATATAAAAGCACTTAATAATGTTTCATTTACTGTAAAAAAGGGAGAAACTTTGGCGATTCTTGGAAAAACAGGTTCGGGAAAATCGAGTGTTCTTACTTTGATTAGTCGTTTGTATGACGTTACTAATGGAACGATTTTAATTGATGGAGTGCCAATTCAAGACGTTCATTTATTCGATTTAAGAAATAATATTGGGATTGTTCCCCAAGATGCTTTTTTGTTTTCTGATACGATAAAAAACAATATCAAATTTGGAAAAGAAGATGCAACAGATGAGGAAGTTGTTGCTGCTGCAAAAAAAGCTGCGGTTCACGACAATATTATCAACTTCACAAAAAAGTATGAAACTATTTTAGGCGAACGTGGAATTACTCTTTCAGGTGGTCAAAAACAACGGGTTTCTATTGCGAGAGCCTTAATAAAAAACCCCGAAATTCTTTTGCTCGACGATTGTTTATCAGCGGTTGATACAGAAACCGAAGAAATAATTTTGACTAATTTATTAGAATATTGCAAAAATAAAACCACCATAATTGTTAGTAATCGGGTTTCATCAGCTAAAAATGCAGATACTATAATCATTATTGAAGATGGAGAAATTATCCAACAAGGTTCTCATAATCAATTAGTAAACCAAGATGGGTATTACAAAGAATTGTATTTGAAACAACTTTCTGAAAAAGATTTGTCATAATTGTTGTTTTATAATCCTTTTTTTATCATTTTTGGATTGTAATTAAACTTAAAAAACGATTATGAGAGAAAATGATATGTTAGAAAAAGAGGAAATCTTTTCTAAAGTTTTGAGAGCAGGAAGAAGAACGTATTTCTTTGATGTGAGAGCTACAAAAGCCGACGATTATTACATTACGATTACTGAAAGCAAGAAATTTACAGAAGAAGACGGTTCATTTCACTTCAAAAAACATAAAATTTATTTGTACAAAGAAGATTTTGCGGATTTTGCAGAAATATTACAAGATATGACTTCGTATGTGTTAAATCACAAAGGCGAAGAAGTTATTTCTGAAAGACATCAAAAGGATTTCAAAAAAGAATATCCAGCCGAAAAAACAGAAGATGGTGAATTGCCAAATACATCAAGTTTCACGGATATTGATTTTGATGATATTTAATATTTATTAAAACAGCTAAAATAGCAAAATTTAAAGTTCAAAAGTCGTACGATTTTTGAACTTTTTTTTTGAAATCAATTAAAAATAATTTCGGTTTAATACCATCTGTAATTTTAAAATAGTCCGAAATCAAGTGGTGTAATGCCGATATAGTATGAAAATAGTACAATTTTTATTGGACTATATTGAATACATAATCGGTATAATTACCAAATAACCTGTTAATTATCAGTAAATTATCACAATAAAATCCTTAAATTTGAATAGTTTCAATTTACGCCTTTTATTATGTCAAAAAAAATAAACATTCCCGAAAACATCATTGGCTTAACCGATGCTGAAGTTCAAATTTCTCGAAAAAAGTTTGGAACCAACGAGCAAATTCATAAGCCAAAACACAAATGGTGGCTGACGCTTTTGGATGTTTTAAAAGAGCCAATGTTACTATTATTGATTGCGGTTGCTATTATTTACTTTATCCTAAATAAATACGATGAAGCCTATTTTATGTTATTTGCACTTATTGTAGTTTCAGGAATTTCATTTTTTCAAGACAATCGAAGTCGGAAAGCATTGGAAGCATTAGAAAATCTCACCGAACCTTTAAGTCAAGTTTTACGAAATGAAGAAATTGTAAACATTCCAACCATTGATATCGTAGTAAATGATATTGTGATTGCAATGGAAGGAAACACTATAAACGCTGATGGAACAATCATTTATAGTAATGATTTTTCTGTAAATGAAGCATCATTAACAGGAGAAGCATTTTCCGTTTTCAAATCTAAAAATGAAGGAGAAAATGAAGTTTATAGCGGAACATTAGTTGCTTCGGGAGTTGCTTTTTATCGGGCAACTGAAATTGGAGAACACTCAAAAATTGGAAAATTAGGAACTTCATTATTGTCAATTAAGGAAGAGCGAACGCCGTTGCAAATCCAAATCGAAACCTTTGCAAAAGGAATGGCAATCATTGGAATTATAATATTCTTTCTGGTTTTTGGATTTTATTTCTGGAAAACACAAACTTTTTTACCAAGTTTATTGAAAGCATTAACTCTTGCAATGTCAATAATTCCCGAAGAAATTCCTGTTGCATTTACTACATTTATGGCTTTAGGTTCTTGGCGATTAATGAAAGAAGGAATTATTGTCAAAAAAATAAGAACCGTAGAAACTTTGGGTGGAGCAACGGTAATTTGCACAGATAAAACGGGAACAATTACCGAAAATAAAATGAGTTTACAAGCGGTTTATGCTTTTTCATCTGAACAATTATTTGAAGATGGAAATTGGGAAATTGAAGCCCAAAAAGTGATTGAAACCGCAATGTGGGCAAGCGAACCAATTCCTTTTGATCCAATGGAAAAAACATTGCATCACGAATATAAAAAGATGACTGAATCAGATGAAAGACATTTGTTTTCGATGGTGCACGAATATCCGCTTGACGGAAAACCACCAATGATGACGCACGTATTTCAAAATAAAGAAGGAAAAAGAATCATTGCTGCCAAAGGAGGTGCCGAAGCAATTTTGAAAGTTTCCAATCTTTCAGACGAGGAAAAAGCAAAGATTCATACTATTATAAATACAATTGCTGCCAAAGGACATCGGATTTTAGGCGTAGGATATTCTGATTTTGAAGGTACCGATTTTCCTAAAATACAACAACATATTAAATTCAATTTTGTGGGATTGGTAGTGTTTTATGACCCACCAAAAGAAAATATTCAACACGTAATTAATCAGTTTTATGAAGCTGGAATTCAAGTGAAAGTAATTACCGGCGACAACAGTGCGACTACAAAAGCCATTGCTGAAAAAGCAGGAATTAAAAATGCAAACAGTGCAATAGAAGGTCACGAAATTATGACATTAAGCGAGTCTGAAATGTTGAAAGCCATTCACAACACTACTTTATTGACACGAATGTTTCCCGAAGCGAAATTGGCCGTAATGTTAGCCTTGAAAAAAGACAATCAAGTGGTAGCAATGGTTGGCGACGGCGTGAATGATGGTCCAGCATTGAAAGCATCACACATAGGAATTGCAATGGGAAAAAAAGGAACTGAAATTGCAAAAACCGCTGCCGATTTAATTCTAACAGACGATGATTTGTCTAAAATGGTTGTGGCTGTGGCTGAGGGAAGGCGCATTTATACAAATTTAAAAAAAGCCATTCGGTATATTATATCCATTCACATTCCTATTGTAATTACGGTTTCTATGCCATTATTTTTAGGATGGAAATACCCCGATATTTTTACGCCTATTCACGTGATTTTTCTTGAAATTGTAATGGGTCCAATGTGTACGATTGTTTATGAAAATGAAGCTGCTGAAAAAAATAGTATGAAACAACCGCCACGAAAATTGACCTCAGCATTTTTGACATTAAATGAAAAAATAATCAGTATAATTCAAGGGCTAATCATTGGATTGGGAATTTTATTTGTCTATCAATTTAGCATTCAAAATGGCGGCGACGAATTCAAAACCAGAACAATGGCGTTCACTACTTTAATTTTTGCAAACATCATTTTATCCTTGGTAAACCGCTCTTTTTATTACTCTGTTTTTACTTCCCTTCGAAACAAAAACAATATGATGGTTTTAATAAATGTAATTACGCTTTTGCTTTTGGCACTAATTTTAAATGTTGCGCCCGTGTCAAATTTCTTTATGGTAGTTCCTTTAAACGCTTATGAAATTGGAATTTGCTTGCTGATTGCAATGGTTTCTGTATTGTGGTTTGAAATTTGGAAATGGATTGTAAGACGAAATAAACTTGTATTTTAACCAATTCTCAAACCGTTTTCAACTTTGAAATCTGGTGATAAAAGAATCACTTCGCCATTATTTCCTAAAGCTCCAAGGACAAGACATTCGCTCATATATTTACCAATTTGTTTTTTAGGAAAATTGACAACAGCAACGATTTGGCGGTTTATTAAATCAGCTTTTTCGTATCGTTTCGTAATTTGAGCTGATGATTTTCTAATTCCAATTTCAGTACCAAAATCAATTGTGAGTTTGAATGCTGGTTTATTGGCTTCTGGAAAATCATTAATCGAGAGAATCGTTCCCACTCGCATTTCTATTTTTTCGAAATCGTTCCAAGTTATTTCAGATTTGTTGATAGTAGTCATAATTAGGATTTATATTGTACAAAACTAGTTTAATTAATTTCAAATGAATATCTGAAAACAAAAAATCCTAATCTTTCGATTAGGATTTTTTTTATAATTTGAACGTAATATACAATTAAGAAAGTGCTGCTTTTACTTGGTCAGCAGCTTCTTGAAATTCAACAGCTGATAAAATTGGCATTCCAGAATTGTCAATTAATTCTTTTGCAATAACAGCATTTGTACCTTGCAAACGAACAATGATTGGCACTTTAATAGCGTCTCCCATGTTTTTATAAGCATCTACAACACCTTGAGCAACTCTATCACAACGAACAATTCCACCAAAAATATTGATCAAAATTGCTTTTACGTTTGGATCTTTCAAGATAATACGGAAAGCCAATTCTACACGTTTTGCATCTGCAGTTCCACCTACGTCTAAGAAATTTGCTGGTTCAAAACCTGCATATTTAATTAAATCCATAGTTGCCATTGCAAGACCTGCTCCGTTAACCATACAACCTACAGTTCCATCTAAATCTACATAGTTTAAACCTGCAGCTTTAGCTTCTACTTCGATTGGATTTTCCTCGCGAACATCACGAAATTCAGCATAAACTGGCTGACGGTATAATGCATTGTCATCTAAATTTACTTTAGCATCAACTGCAATAATTTTATTATCAGATGTTTTTAAAACTGGATTAATTTCAAACATTGAAGCATCACAACCAATATAAGCATTGTAAAGTGAAGCAACAAATTGTGTCATTTCTTTGAAAGCATTTCCAGAAAGACCTAAATTAAAGGCAATTCTTCTTGCTTGAAAAGCTTGTAATCCAACAGTTGGATCAATTTCTTCAGTGAAAATTAAATGA
>JBILPJ010000251.1:0-2533 GCA_044373975.1 Flavobacterium sp.
AATTGGCTTTTATAAAAATAGAACAAAATTTGGTGATTTCAAGTTGGAAAGACAGCTTGTCGAGCAGTCGGAAAACTGGCGATTTAAACGGATATATTCAGGTGCCAACTTTTGGATGTTTGAAAGATGTCAAAAGCTTAAAAATAGAAAACACAGAACAAATATTAGACAATATATTCTCTATTGGAGGTCAGAAAGGATATTATTATGGGAATTGGCTCTGGCGTTTGAGAGGAAATGTTGACAAACTTTTTGGAGGCGTGGGATTGCGGCGGGGAAGAACGAACCCTCTCGTATTACACTCGGGTGATTCTTTAGATTTTTGGAGGGTTTTGTTGGCAAATAGAGACGAAAAAAGACTTTTGCTTTTTGCAGAAATGAAATTACCGGGTGAGGCGTGGCTAGAATTTCGAATTGACGAAAATAACGTTTTACACCAAATTGCCACTTTCCGCCCCCGAGGTTTAATGGGAAGATTATATTGGTACAGCATTGTTCCGTTTCATTATTTCATTTTTGGAGGCATGATTCGAAACATTGCAAAGTCAAAGTAAGCCACTTACGAATTTACAACAGTGAAAAGTAATTTGCTGCAATCATTTATAATTCTTAACCAAAATCCTTATTGAAATCTGTGACCCGAGACCAAAGGTCGAACAGACGGAGTAATCTGCACTAAAAAAACCTTCCACCTTTAAAGACAAAGATGCGTAGCATCTAAATTCATTTCTATACTCCTCGAATATAAATCCGTTTAAATCAGTAAAATCCGTGGCAAAAAACCATTGTCAAAGTTATATTCATCAAGTAAAAAACTTTGACAAAGGCAAAATAGCAATCAATATGACTTGCGAAGTGTTTGTCATCATTTTCCATTTCTCTAAAATATAAACCCTCTTAAATCTGTGAGCCGAGACCAAAGGTCGAACAGACGAAGTAATCTAAGGTAAAAACTACTATTCTCTTGGCAAGAAAATTTCCGCCATCATACAACGAGCACTTCCGCCACCACAAGCTTCAATGGTATCAAGGCTTGAACTCAAAATAGTGACGTGCTCTTCCAATTGTGCGACTTGTTTTTTAGTTAAACTTTTATGTGCCGATGAACTCATAACCAAATATCTTCGGTCGTTTGCCCCTTTTACCTCCAGCATATTTCCTGCGAAATTGTTGACTTGGTCTTCCGTAATTAAAACTACTTCTTTTTCATCGCCTTTAAGGCTGTCCAAAACCATTTTTCGCTCTTTTTTATCATCAATTGAATCGGCGCAAATAACAGCGTAGGTTTCGCCTAAACACATCATTACATTGGTATGGTAAATTAATTTTCGTTCGCCATTTACGGTTTGAAAGGCTTCAAAAATAATTGGATTTAAATCGAAATCTTCACAAAATTCAATGAATAATTCCTCGTCAGCTCTAGGTGATAATGCACAATAAGCCTTTCCGTTGGCTCTATCAAGAAGAATACTTCCTGTACCTTCAAGATAATAACCATCTTCTTCGGCAGAGGTATAATCAACAATATTCTCTATAACGAATCCTTTTTCTTCTAAAATATCCAATAGTTCTTCCCGACGTTCTTGACGACGATTTTCAGCAAACATTGGAAATAAAGCGACATCGCCATTTTCATGAAATGAAATCCAATTGTTCGGAAAAATGCTGTCTGGTGTATCTGGATTTAATGTGTCGTCTATCACAATTACCTCCACGCCAACGGCAGTTAATTTTGTTACAAATGCATCAAATTCTTGCTGCGCCTTAGTATTTACAGTTTCTGGCGATAAACCATCAATCACTTTTTGATAATAATTATTAACGGCTGTTTGCTCGTTCATTCGAAACGCAACTGGGCGAATCATTAAAATGGAATTGGTAGTTTGATTCATGTTTTTTGTAAGTTATAGGTTATAAGTTGTAGGTTGTAGGTTACGATTTATTTTAAATTAATGATTATTTGTTAATTATTATAATTTAATATTTGATAAAAGCTACCAGTTGTAAATTATATATAGAATTAAATCATAATTGTGATTGTAAAGATAAATTAAACTAAACATATTAATACTTTTAATTTTATATTTACGTATATAATCAGCCTTAATAAAGATAATCCAGCTAAAACCTACAACTTACAACACTTATCCATAATCAAACTAAAAACTTACAACCTTCAACCCACAACCCACAACCCACAACCAATTTCAATTATGTTTTCCAATTCTCTTCAACATATTTAATAAAATTATAAATTTTGGCACTCAATTCGTTATATTTATCGATAAATTCGGTCTTATTTTCAATTATTTCTGGATATAAAATTGTTATTTTTTCAATGTGAAATACTGTTTCAAGGCAACTTGCATAGGAATAGGTAAGAAATTTCACGAAATCTGCTTTGTATTTTTTTCTTCCATATCCTTCTACAATATTGGTAGCCACTGAATCGGCAGATCTCCGCAATTGACTTCCAAGCTCATACAATTCATGCTTTGGTAATTTTAATGAGTAGGAATGATATTTGTAAAAC
>JBILPJ010000246.1:0-2831 GCA_044373975.1 Flavobacterium sp.
CAAAGTTACTTGCGTGTCGCCTTCTTTCACATTAATAATTGTATTCTTGAAATTTTCGTGAGAAGAAGATTCCACTGAAGCCGCAAATCTTGAACCCACTTGCACTCCATCCGCACCCAAAACCATTACCGCCAACATTCCTCTTCCTGTAGCAATGCCGCCAGCCGCAATTAATGGAATTGACAGCTGCTCTTTTACCATTGGAATTAATGTTAATGTTGTCGTTTCTTCCCTTCCATTATGTCCTCCAGCTTCAAAACCTTCAGCAACAACGGCATCAACACCCGCTTCTTGTGCTTTTAAAGCAAATTTAGAACTGCTCACCACGTGAACGACTGTAATTCCTTTTTCTTTTAGAAATGACGTCCAAGTTTTAGGATTTCCTGCCGATGTAAATACAATTTTAACTCCTTCTTCAACAATAATATTTATGATTTCTTCAATATTTGGATACAACATCGGAACATTTACACCAAAAGGTTTGTCCGTTGCTTTTTTGCATTTTTGGATGTGTTCCCGCAAAACTTCAGGATACATCGACCCTGCTCCAATTAATCCTAATCCACCAGCATTACTAACGGCACTCGCCAATTTGTAACCACTATTCCAAATCATTCCACCTTGAATAATTGGGTATTTAATATTGAAAAGTTGTGTGATTTTGTTCATTTAATAAATGGCATCAAGTGGATATTCGAAAGTTTATTCTTTAATTATTTTTCCAATTTTAGTTCCATTTGCAACAGCAATTTTATAAAAATAAATACCGCTTTCTAAAGATTGCAAAGATATATTTTGAATCTGATTTAAGCTAGTTTGATTCATTACCAATTGACCTAAACTATTGTAAATGCTGATTTCTTTGGATGAACCAATTGTTGGAATTGAAAAAGAAACCACATCTTTCACAGGATTTGGATAGACAGAAATCAAATCGGAATGAAACTGCATACTCGATAAAGCATTGGTTAAAGCCAATTGAAAATTCGGAATTCCGTATCCATATTCAGTATTTGGATTTGTAAAACGATCCGCAGATTCTTTGATAAATTGAACAATTTGAGCATTTGTAAATGTTGGAAAAGCCTGCCAAAAACTCGCAACCATTCCCGCAATTATAGGTCCAGAAAAGGAAGTGCCACTGTTTGTTGAAATCGTTCCACTTGGATATGAAAGTACAGCATTTAGACCTTGCGCCATAACATCTGGTTTAACCCTAAAATCAAATGAAGGACCGATTGAACTGAAACTCGCATAATCTCGAGCAAAATCTACAGCGCCAACAGTCAATGCATTAATAGCATCTGCAGGGGCTCCGATGTGAACATTTGCAGAATTTCTAGAATTTCCTGCAGAAACCACAACTACCATTCCTTTACTAAAAGCAATATTGACGCCACGAGAACTGAAAGCTGTTATTCCATTCATATCTGCATACGTATGACTGTAATTTGGGTTATCATATATAAAATAACCCAATGAAGTATTGATAACATCTACTCCTAAATTGTCCGCCATTTCAGCAGCTTCCACCCAAAGTGATTCTTCCAAAGGATTTTCAGATGCACTGTCTTCGGTAACAAATAAATAATACGATGCGTCAGGGGCTGTTCCAACTAATTGATTGTCAGTATATCCACCCATTGTAGAAAGCACCATAGTTCCGTGATTATTCATTGCATAGAAATTAGAACTTCTATCAACAAAATTATATCCACCCAAAATTTGGTTGTTATCACGCAATCTTTGAAACGGTTGCGCAACATCTACGCCCGGAAAACCAGCATCTAAAACAGCGATTATTTTTCCAGTTCCTGTATAATTTTGTTGGTGCAATAAATGACCATTCAACATCTGAATTTGATTCGCAGAAGTACCATAATTATAGGAAACTTGTGTTTCTAAAACCTTATTCACCGAACTAAAAGTAGTAGAATTTGAAAATCTTCCACTCATATTTAGAGTCCGATTGGCAAATGAAACGTGATCCACAAATGAAAGCAAAGTCAAAGCTTGAATATCCACTTGTGAACCACGAATATGCAAACAATTCAACCATTTTGATTTCGCCTTAACCAATATTCCAGGAATTGCAGTAATTTGGTCGATATAGTCTTGATGAATTGGAATATCTAATAAATCCAACGGAATATTTTGTGTAATTCTTCTGTCCAAAGCACGTTGCGAAAGCATTTGTAATGGATTTGCAAAATAATATTGACTATTTGGTTTGTCCTTAAAATAGACCCAAGCATCTTCTTGCGAATAGCCAAAATAAGAAACAAATAAGACAAGAATCAATATTATTTTTTTCATTTAAATAGTTTTTAAAGTACTAAATTAAGAAATTACTCCCGAACCAACTAATTCGTCCTCCAAATACCAAGCAACAAATTGCCCTTCAGTAATTGCAGATTGCGGTTCTTCAAATTGCACATACATTCCATTTTCAAATTGGTGTAAAATTGCTTTTTGCAAAGGTTGACGGTACCGAATTCGTGCCATTACAGCAAACGTTTCTCCATTGTCCAAAGCCAAATCTTCACGAATCCAGTGAATTTCAGATTTTTCAATAAACAATGCTTTTTTGAATAATCCAGGATGTTCATTTCCCAAACCAGTATAAATTGTATTGGTTTCAACATTCGTAGCGATAATAAATAAAGGCTCTTTTGTACCGCCAACATTCAATCCTTTGCGTTGTCCTGTCGTAAAATAATGTGCGCCTTGATGTTTTCCAACTACTTTTCCCATTTCAGGATTGTAAGAAATATTTCGAGATTCAGCGACTAATTCTTCTTCGATTGAATCAAATTGTAATTCTTCCTTTT
>JBILPJ010000086.1:0-9574 GCA_044373975.1 Flavobacterium sp.
CATTGCACGGTTTGCAATAATTGCATTCAGTGACAATGCATTATGACCCATTAGTTTTGAAAGTCCATATATTGCAGCGGTTTCCATCTCTAAATTGGTTATTCTATTGTTGTCAAATTTGAAATTATCCATTTTTGAATTTAAGTTTTCATCTTGAATATTCAAACGCAAAATACGACCTTGAGGGCCATAAAAACCTCCAGCAGTAGCTGTAATTCCTTTGTGAATTTTATCACTTTCGATAAGTTTCTCTAACTTTTCGGAACAAGAAATTATATATGGTTTTCCTTTTCGTAAATCCCAATTGCTGTGTTTTATGAAAGCATCTTCCATTTCTGAATTTGAAATTGCATCAATTAAATAGGAGCGGAGCATGTTGTCTAATCCCAACCCGAACTTTGCCAACACAAAACTATCCACAGGAATATCTGCTTGCAAAGAACCTGAAGTACCAATTCTAATGATGTTTAGAGAAGTTAATTCTGTTTTTGGCTTTCTCGTTTCTAAATTAATATTTACCAAAGCATCTAATTCGTTCATTACAATATCAATATTATCAGGACCAATTCCTGTTGACATTACAGTAATTCGTTTGCCTTTTAAAGTTCCTGTTTGTGTTTTAAATTCTCTTTTTTGAGTTGAAAATTCAATGCTATCAAAAAACTGAGTGATTTTTTCAACTCTATTTTGATCGCCAACGAAGATAATGTCTTGAGCAATATTTTCTGGCAATAAATTCAAATGATAGACGCTTCCGTCTGGATTGAGTATTAATTCTGATGATTGTATCATTTTTAGCCCCCTAACCCCCTAAGGGGGAATTCCTATTGGGGTGAATAGGTTTTTAAAATTATTAATTTCTAATGCTATTTTTTGGAAAAGTTTTTTTACAAAATTTTTCGATTTCCCTCTTTCTGTTCAAGGGTGTTAACCGCCAACGCGTTTGACTTTGAAGCCTTTTAATTTTAGAATTGTCATTATTTTATCACGATAATCCCCTTGAATAATGATTGAATCGTCTTTGAAACTTCCGCCAACGCTTAATTTTGTTTTTAATTCTTTGGCTAAAATTTTGAAGTCTTCGTCTGTTCCAGTATATCCTTCAATAATGGTTGTAGGTTTACCTTTTCGTTTTTCGAATTTGCAAATCATCGGTTCGTCTTGAATCCAAAGTTCTTTGTCTTCTAAAACTTTTTCTTCTTCGGGAGAAGGTTCGTGGTTTGGAAATAGATTTTTTAATTGGTCTTGTAAGTCCATTAATTGTGGTTAAATTTTTTATCGTAATTGAAAAGATTAGGTGTTTTCATTTATAATGAATCCTAATTTTGTTTCACAAAGTTATCGTTTTAATTTATTAATTTCAATATGTTTTCTAACTATTACCAATAAGGTCTTTTTATGTAATAATTTTGTTTGAAGTAGGATTTGCGCGAGGGATAGCAGCGGAAATCCTTTGCGGAACAAAGTGGAGCAAAGATTGCAGCGAATAGCCCGACCTCGTTTTGTACAGATGGCGTAGTAACTAAAATCGTTCTGAACGAGGGCGCGCCCAAAAAAAACTCCGAGTTGTAAGTACAAAACGGAGTAGTTTTTATCATTTTATGATGCTGTTATTGTGCTGTCCAGCCACCATCGACCGTCATTGCGTGACCTGTGACAAAGGAAGCGGCTTCGGAACACAGCCAAATTACGGCATTGGCAACTTCATTAGGATTTCCCAGACGACCGATGGGTTCTTGAGCGGCAAATTGCGCTTCGACCTCTTTTTTATTACCCGTTAAACGATCAATCATTGGGGTTTTTATAGCACCTGGACAAACGGCATTGACTCGGATTCCAAGTTTTGCATTTTCTAAAGCAGCAGTTTTAGTAAGTCCAATTATGCCGTGTTTTGAGGCAACGTATGCGGGAAGACCAACGTATCCAACCAATCCTGCGATGGATGCGCAATTTACAATGGCACCGCTGCCGTGTTTTAGCATTTCGGGGATTTCATATTTCATGCATCCCCAAATTCCCTTGAGATTTACTCCAATGGTTTTGTCCCAATTTTCTTCGGTGCATTCTGTAATTGTTGCTGAAGTGCCTTCGATGCCCGCATTGTTGAAGGCAAAATCCAATCTGCCGTAAACAGATATTGTTTTTTGAATCATTTTTTGGACTTCGGAAAGTTGAGAGACATCGCATTTTATGAATAGTGCTTCGCCACCAAAAGCGGTGATTGCATCTAATGTTTCGCTGTTTTCTTGCCAATCTACGAGTACGACTTTTGCGCCTTTATGGGCAAATAATAGTGCTGTTGCTCTTCCAATTCCGAAAGAGGCACCTGTGACCAAAGCCACTTTATTTTTGAACGGTGTTTCCATTTTTTTAATTTATTTCAGAATTTGTTCGGCTTCTAATATGTTTTCGATGCCTTTTATAAGTGCGTCTGGATTGAAAGAAATGCTGTCAATGCCTTCGTCAACAAGAAATTGAGCAAATTCTGGCAAATCGCTTGGCGCTTGACCGCACAAACCAACTTTAATATTGTTGCGTCTCGCAGCATGAATGGTTTGACTGATTAAATGTTTCACAGCGGCGTTTTCTTCATCAAATAAAGAACTTACTAAATGAGAATCCCTGTCAATTCCTAAAGTGAGTTGCGTTAAATCATTGGAACCAATTGAAAAACCATCAAATATTTTCGCAAATTCATTGGCTAATATTACGTTACTTGGAATTTCTACCATCATATAAATTTCTAATCCATTTTCACCACGAACGAGACCGTTTTTTTCCATTTCAGCGATTACTTTTTCGCCTTCTTCTACTGTTCTACAAAAAGGAATCATCAATTTCACGTTGAGTAATCCCATTTGGTTGCGGACTTTTTTCATTGCCAAACATTCTAAAGCAAATGCTTTTCGATAAAAATCACTGTAATACCTTGAAGCACCACGGAAACCAAGCATTGGATTTTCTTCATTGGGTTCAAACTCGGCTCCTCCAATGAGACTTGCATATTCATTACTTTTGAAATCACTCATTCTCACGATGACATCTTTTGGATAAAATGCGGCAGCTACAATAGAAACAGCTTCTGACAGTTTATCGACAAAATATTTTTTGCCGTTTTCATATCCTTTTGTGATTTCTTTTATGGTTTCGATGGTTTCTTTATTGGTGATTTTTTCGGGTTCACAAACTGCCAAAGGATGAATTTTTATAGAGTTTGAAATGGCAAATTCAATTCGCAACAATCCCACACCTTTATTCGGATATTGGCTCAATTCGAATGCGCGTTCGGGATCAGCGAGAATAAACATAGGCTCTGTTTCGGGAAGAATTAAATTGGAAAAATCTTCTTCGTTTATTTCCCATTTTAATATGCCATCGTAAATTATACCTTCTTTTCCTTCAGAACAACAAACGGTTATTTCTTGACCATCTGCAATACATTCCGAAGCGTTTCCACAACCCACAATTGCTACAGTTCCTAATTCTCTAGCTATAATTGCGGCGTGGCTCGTTCTTCCGCCTTTATTTGTAACAATTCCAGCTGCTTTTTTTAAAATGGGATCCCAATCAGGATTGGTAAAATCGGCAATTAATATTTCATCTTTTTGAAGTTTATGACCTTCGGCAGGGCTTTCTAAAAACCGTGCTTTTCCAGTTGCAATTTTATCTCCAAGTGCTATTCCCTTAGCTAAAACTTTACTTTTTTCTAATAGTTTATAGGTTGTTTGAATGTTTCTATTTTTTAAACCGTGAATCGTTTCAGGTCGCGCTTGAACAATATATATTTGGTCGTTCAAACCGTCTTTTGCCCATTCAATATCCATCGGTTTTCGATAATGTTTTTCAATAGCGTAGCACCATTGCGCAATTTGGATTACTTCATTATCTGTTAAACAATATCGATTTTGTTTTTCCAATGAAGTCACGCTATTTCTGGTTGTGGTTTCTATGGAATTTCGTTCTTTTTTATCGGAATACCGCATTGTAAATTCCTTGCTACCACATGTTTTTTTTAAGATGGGACTCCAATTTCCGTTGTGTAATGTTGGTTTAAATACAACCCATTCGTCAGGGGTTACAATTCCTTGTACGATGTTTTCTCCAAGTCCCCAAATTCCATTAATGATGATTGTATTTTTAAATCCATTATCGGGATCTATTGTAAATACTACTCCAGAAGCCGATTTGTCGCTGCGAACCATTTGTTGAATTCCTACAGAAATTGCAATGTCTAAATCTGCAAAACCCATATCATTTCTATATTTTATAGCACGATCTGTGAATAAAGAAACAAAGCAATTATGAACGGCTTCCAGGACTTGTTTTTCCCCACAAATATTCAAAAAAGTTTGCATTTGTCCCGCAAAACTTGCTGTTGGTAAATCTTCGGAAGTGGCGCTACTGCGAACGGCAACATCTAAATTATTAATATCACATTGTTTTGATAAAGCTTTATACGCCAAATTAATTTCATCGCAAATTTCTTGAGGGATTGTTGCTGAAAGTATTAGCGATCTGATTTTTTTACCAATATCGGAAAGATTAGAATATTCTTCGGTATCTAATTTATCTAATAAATCAGTAAGTTTTTTTTCCAAATTATTGTCTGTTCTAAACATCCGATAGGCATTTGCCGTAAGAGCGAAACCATTTGGAATAGCTATTCCCATTGGCTTTAGTTGGTTGTACATTTCCCCAAGTGAGGCGTTTTTTCCTCCAACTTCATCAATTGAATTGAGGCTAATTTCATTAAAGAAAAGAATGTGATTTAACTTTGTCATTTTTCAATTATTAAATGGTTAAAATTTTAATATTTCCAAGACAAATGGTAAAGCGTTGATTTGCTTCAATTTTTAATAGAAGCTTATTAAATTTGGGGAAATTTAATGATGATAATTTTAAATACGTAGGAAAATGTATTTATATAAAAGTACAAATATTTATTTAATTATACAAGTAAAATTTTTATAAAATATTGTTATTTAGTTAGTTATATTTTATTAAATTTGTTTTACCCAATATCTACATTTAAATGATTTAACTGCTTCTTGGTATTTTATAAGTTAGCAAAGTGCTGACTTTAGAACAATCTAAATTAGTGCGTTATGACAAAATCAGAAAAAAAAGAAGTTGTGAATAATTTGGTCAATGGTTTCAAAACCACTAATAGTTCTTCGGACTTAAAAACATTGGGAAACAAAATTATTCAAGAGGTTACAGAATGTCCTTTTAGCCACGAAAATAAAGAAGTTTTTGAATTGGCTTTGCAATTTTGGACACAGCATATTGATAATTATATAAGTGATTCTGATAGAGGAGGGGCTAGTGAATACAGTAATGCGATGGCAAATTTATCCATAGATGGGATTTACAATTTTATAGACGCCAGTTTATTAGAAGAATAACACCGATTAATTTCCACCAGAAAATTGCATGTAAACCAAGACAACTGCTGCAAAAGTCATAATTATCAGGGCACTAAATCCAAAAATATTTGTTGTTTTACTATTTGTGAAATTTCCCATCACTTTTTTATTATTTGAAATATGAAGAATAATCGCAATCAAAACAGGCGCTGTAAGTCCGTAAAGTATGGCGGTGTAAATCAAAGCTTGCACAGGTGTAATGCCAATATAATTGAGTGATAATCCCAAAAGTAAGGAAATTGCAATAATTATATAAAAGGCTTTGGCTTCGTGAAATTTCTTGTCTAAACCTTGTTCCCAACCAAATGTTTCTGTTATAATATAGGATAAAGAACCACTTAAAACTGGAATTGCAATGAGTCCAGTTCCAATTATTCCAATAGCAAAAAGTAAATACGCAGCATCTCCAGCCAAAGGTTTTAAAGCCATTGCAGCTTGTTCTACAGTATCAATTTGGTGAATTCCACCTTTGAATAAAACGGTTCCCGTGGTTAGAATTATAAAAAACATTACCAATCCAGAAAAGGTCATTCCAAAATCGATGTCTTCTTTCATATCCCCGATTATTTTTTTATTCACGATTAAGTGTCTCTTTTTTTGTTTCATTTCTTCGACTTCCATTGAGGCTTGCCAGAAAAAAAGATACGGTGAAATCGTAGTTCCAAAAATCCCGACAATGATAGCTACAAATGCTTTATCGAATTTTATGGTTGGTATAAATGTAGATTTGGCAACTTCAATCCAATCTTGATGGTATAAAAAAGGAACAATTAGGTAAACCATTAATACAATACAAAGGTATTTTAGGATGGAAGCGATTTTATGGTAGGGCAAATAAATAATCAAAATTAGAAGCAACATTGTAAATAAAACACTGAAATAAGTCGCTTCAATTTTTGGAAAAAGCATATTCCCAACAGCTCCCATACCAGCAATATCGGCACCAATATTCATAACAATACTTGGAAAACTGAAAAGAAGCATTACATATAAAACCCATTTTGGATAATTTTTTTTTAAAGCACCTGTCAAACCTTGCTCAGTTACCAATCCAATTCGGGCGCACATTTGTTGAATTGCAGCCATTAAAGGAAAAGCCACAATTGAAGTCCAAAGTGTAGAAAGTCCATAGGCTGCGCCAGCTTGCGAATAGGTTGCAATTCCAGATGGATCATCATCGCTTGAGCCAGTTATTAGTCCAGGACCAAGAAGTTTCCAAAAACGTTTGAATTTGTTAGCTTTTTTTATACTCATTATATCAATGTTATGTTACAAAGAATTTACGGTATTGCTAATTTATGAATAGTAATTTTAGTTAAAGGTATTTTAATTACTTTTCTTTAAGGGGATTATTTCAGAGAATAGAAGATATTTTAGAAGCTTAATAATTATCTTGGGCAGAAATATTTTTCTCGAAACGTTTAAGATCTATCTGTATTCTAATTTGAGAAACTATAGTTTTAACTATGTATTTGTTGCTATGGAAAATAACGTATTCACTTGGTTCATTATCAAATTGTTTGATAACAACTGAATTATTATAGAAATTATTTAAATAAGAATAAATTAATAAAAGTATAAATGGACTAAAAATTAAAAAATAATTAGAATCAATAATTATGTAAAAAAACCAAGTAATAAGTATATATGATGAGATTAATATCAACCAAAAAAAGAGCGGTTTTTTAATTTTTTTCATACTTATCGTTTCAATATTTGAAACAGGTATTTTTTCGACTAATTTTCCTAAAATTGATATTTCTATAATATCATTTTCGATATTGATTATTGCAGGTAATTTCATCATCATAAGTAAAAAATTAGTGGTTGAGGATTCCTCTATTTTTATTTAATAATTTTCAATATCTAACAATGTAAATTTAATAGATTTGTGTTAATAAATAGATAAACAGTTGTTAATGTTTCGTTTAAATAATTAAATGAAACAAAGTTAAAATACAAAATATCAACTAAATTATTAAATTATTTTTTAGTTAACAAAATAAATTTTAAAAAATTTTGAAATAAATATTTTTTTTATCAAACAATAATACTTTTTCCGTTATGAGATTTTGATTTGTCGTTATCAAAATAAAAGTCAATTCGACCTAGGTTAATTCCGTAACACCCCGCCTGATTTATAAGTACTTCTTTTCCTTCGCTATTTTTTAGCACTGTTGGTTTGTCTAAAAAAGTATGTGTGTGTCCGCCAATAATAAGGTCGATGTCTTTAGTTAGAGTTGCTAATTTCACATCAGAAATTTTTTCTGGTTCGTCTTTGTATTTATAACCAAGATGTGAAAGGCAAATTACAAGATCGCATTTTTGCTCTTTTTTTAGAATTCTGGTCATTTCTTGAGCAGTTTCAACAGGATTTAAATACACCGTTTCTTTATAGTTTTTTTTATCTACTAATCCTGTTAATTCAATTCCGATTCCGAAAATCCCAACTTTAATTCCGTTTTTATTGAATATTTTGAACGGTTTTGTTTTGCCGTTAAGAACGGTATTTTCAAAGTTGTAGTTTGAGGTTACAAAATCAAAATTGGCATTGTGCATTTGAGAATAAAAACCGTCAATTCCGTTATCGAAATCATGGTTTCCCATTGTTCCCAGATCATATTTCATCATGCTCATTAATTTCAATTCTAATTCGCCACCATAATAATTAAAATAGGGTGTTCCTTGAAATATATCGCCTGCATCGAGCAATAATAGGTTTGGATTTTCTTGGCGAATGCTTTCAATTAATGCCGCTCTTCTGGCAACGCCGCCAATATTTGGATTTCGTGGGTGGTCTGCTGGAAATGGGTCAATATAAGAGTGAACATCGTTGGTGTGAAGTATTGTTAAGTGTTTTATATCTGTTTTATCGGTTGATTTGAAACTACTTAATGACAATCCTAATCCCATTAATGCGGTGCTTGCTGCTGTTTTTTGTATAAATTCTCTTCTTTTCATTTTTGTTTTTTTAGGTAAATTCCAAAAGGTTTATGATTTACTATTTAGCCCTGACTGGAGGGAAAATCCTGCGCTTTTTATCGCAGATTGGAAGGAAGGCGGGAATTACATTTGCTGATTATTACTGCCTTTTCGCTCCAAAAAATATTTTATTCTATTAGAATTCGTTTGTCATTTATTAGTGGAATTGTGTCGATTTCCTTGAAATAATCGATGATTATGTTGCGTAATTTGTAGTCTAAATCGTAGATTGCGGTTCCTTTTTTGAAGAAATCCATTTTGTCGCCACCGTTGGCAAGGTAATCGGAAGTTACAACGTTATAAAGTGAGTTTATTTCCATCGGTTTGCCCTGAATTAGGATATTTTTAGGTTGATTATTTTTGTCGATTGTGAATTGAATTCCGGAAATTGGGTGTGGTTTTTTCTCGGAAATTATATAATTGACCATTTCTAAAATTTGTTCGCTTTTTAGAGTGACTACTTTTGCAGAATTTTCAAAAGGCATGATTTCGAAGGCTGTTTTTAGGGTTACATTTCCTTTTGGAAGAATGGATCGAATACCGCCGTTGTTGAGCAAACAAAGGTTTATGTCTTTTTTTTCACGGGAATTAAAAACGATATTTCCACGTTGCAATGTGATATCTGCCAATAAATTTCCGATTGTTGTTTGCCATTGACCAGTTTTGTCTAAAGTTTGTGGCGAATAGGCGAGAACGATATTTAATTCGGTGTCGATGTGGTCTTTGTAAGGTTTTATAAAACCCTCAATTTCAGTAACTTCCTTGTATTCGTTTGTAACAACAATTTCTTTTCCTTCAATTTTTGTAACGTAATATTTTTGTTCAGCACAAGAAACTGACAAAATAAATGTTAAGAATAAAACAAAATACCTCGAAACAACGTTATACTTTTTTAGATTTACCATCGGAAATGCGACTTATTTAATTAAATTTGTAATTCAAGTAAAAGTACTATGTTTTTAATTTACATCAAGAATTTTTTGACTAAAAAGATAGTTAATAAATCGTTATCAAATGTTAAACTGGTTTCCACAGCTTCTAAAATTAAGAGTGTTGGAATTGTTTTTGACGAAAGTTATTTCTACGAAAGGGAAGCTTTAGTTCAAGAATTAGTTAAACAGGGAATTGAGGAAAACGACATTAAAGTTTTGGTTTTCAAGGATAAA